>CAIUAS010000262.1 GCA_903897205.1 uncultured Gammaproteobacteria bacterium | reverse complement strand
CGAGTTGTTCTGAGTTGGAAACAGCTCAGATACCGGCGCCATCAACTCCTAAACCACTCTAATAAGATTGCCAAAAAAACATTAATAGCGATATTTGCTGCAGTTGCCTCTCATCTATTTTATAGAGGCAACTGCAGTAATAGCTTTGTCAAATTGTATATAACATGATTTATCAAAAATATACGTGCTTAAAAATAAATAGGCTCATTTCCCTTTGCCGTGGTTGCCGCTTTTTTTATGGCTTAGGCATAGCATGCTCTTCCTAATTCAATATCAATAAAAAGCCGCTTGAATAGCGTCACCGGTTTTAATATACCGTAGCAGCGGCGCTTAATCACCTTCACTTTATTATTTAAACCTTCTACAAATCCGCTGCTGTGACGCTTGTCAAAATAATTAGCCATATAAGATTTATATTTCTTCAGTGTTGAAAGAAATTTATCAAAGCAATTAAGCTCGCTGTCTTCTACACTTTTAATCCAACGATTAACCTAGTCTTAGTTAGGACAGGCTCACACAGCGAACTCTTTTAAGAAATTTTTGGACGTTGTAAGTTAAAATTAATTTTTTGAATTGTGCTTTCTATATTACTCAAAAAATCAGTTCCATATAATTCCTTAACATATTGAAAAGGAGTTTCTTTTTTCTGATTTTCAGTATTAAGTAATTCTGGTTTTTTTTCTAAAAGAATACGAATAAGAGTTTCGTTACTATAGTTCATAGCATAATGCATATAATTATTACCATCAGAGTCTTTGTAATCTAAATTAGTCATATGGTGATTTGCAATAAATGCCAATATATCATCATTTGTTCCTTCCATTGCAATATGCAAGGGTGTAAATCCACCTTTAGTAATTACATTCAAAAGAGTCTCTGAACCAATAGATATTTTTTCAGCATTATTTAAAAAATTTTCCATAGCAGTTTTATTTCCATCTCTTAAAGCAGCTATAAAATTTTTTGTCAGCTTATCTTGTATTGAGGCTTTCAACATGAATAAATCTCCTATTAATCCAAAATTAAAAGCTTATCATTTTATGGAGTGCTTGCCAATTTAACGTGCTTTAATGCTTTCGTGCAAAAAACCACCGTTTTACAGACGACCTAGCTGGCTGCTAAATAGATATGTACCGAGATATCAAACATGCTAAAATTAACGGCGAAAATTTGTAAAAATTCAATTTAATAAGTAATAAACATTACCGAAAAAGTACAATTTTGACAATGTTATAAATATTAGATTAATTAAGGTATTTAATATATGTCACAAGAACTAACAAAAGATTTTGTTTTTGAAAATTTTAGAAGAAACAAACACCTAATATTAGTCTCCATCTTTGCTTGAAAATGCATATCCATTCGGCCTTCTGAGTCCATTTTTATTGAAAAAAACTCGTCATCTTCAGATTCGACAACAGAAGCATTCTTATTAAGAATTTCGAATTTATTGAGTAACATTATTATTTTTTTGAGGCTTTCATAGGCAGTTGCATCTTTGGTGTTTACTTGCATATCAAAACTTAATTGATTTTTGAGTTTCATTTCAAGCAAGAAACCTGGCTGTTTTTTTTCTTTGAAAAAATCCGAAGGAGGCTGTTTATTAGATTGGAGAAAATTTTTATTGTTTTCATCATTTAATATATTATCGCCATCTAAAATAGCCACTGCCGACATAACACGCGGCGTAATAAATTTTTGATGAATAACTTGCATAGGTTTATTGCGTATACCTCTATAAAGCTCATAATCATAGGTTAAATTTTCTTCTGCTTTAATATTAGGAAAAAAAATAGATACCACTCCATGAACCATAGAGGCATGCAATAACTCTACAGACATTTAGCCAAAAAAACTCTCACGATACTATTTTTAAAATGCATAAAGTAAAATATAAAACTAAACTTTAATCTGCCGCAACACAGACACCATTTCTAAAGCAGCATCAACACAATAGCCGCCTTTATTCCCTTGTTTGGGACTGGCGCGCTCTATCGCTTGTTCGTCTGTTTCGGTAGTTAATATACCAAAAATAATAGGCAAATCATTGTTTAATGCGACACGCTGGCAACCATAACTCACTTGCTGACATACATAATCATAGTGATCAGTTTCCCCGCGAATAACCGCACCTAAACAAATAATCGCTTCATAATGATCCGTGTGCGCTAAATACTGCGCGGTCATGGGGATTTCAACAGCGCCAGGCACCCATACTACGGTAATATGCTCTTTTGCAAAATTAAGTTCATGTAAACGCGCCAGCGCTCCTTCATAAAGCGCTTGCGTTACTTCCTCATTAAAACGACTAATCACAATGGCAACATTAAAATGCTCTTTCACTGGCTGTGCTTGAATAACTCGCATCATTTTATCTCAATTCAAATAAATAATTCATAGCACCAACAGATGCCCCAACTTTAATTGTTTTGTTTTTAAATAAGCGGAATTTTCTTTAACCGGCGTCATGCTTATTAATGGCACCCGCTCCACGACCTCTATACCATAACGGATTAAATCATTCACCTTGTGGGGATTATTCGTTAATAAACGAATTTTCTTAATGCCTAAATAACGTAATATTTGTGCGCCCATCCAATAATCACGCTCATCTGCTGCAAAACCTAATTTGTGATTAGCTTCGACGGTATCTAAGCCTTGTTCTTGCAAAGCATAGGCTTTAATTTTATTTTCCAAGCCGATCCCACGGCCTTCTTGACGTAAATACAGCAAAACGCCGCCTTCCTGACTAATGCTAGCTAACGAAGTTTCTAATTGCCACCCACAATCACAGCGACTAGAGCCAAACACATCACCGGTTAAACACTCTGAATGCATCCGCACCAAAACAGGTTGTTCTGAAAACTTGGCTTGGTCACGCAACAACGCTAAATGACGATACTCATCTAATGGACTACTAAATACTTTAAGTGTGAATTCACCTAAAGCTTCCAGGGGTAAACGCGAGGAGGTTACTTCACTCATTAAATTTTCTGTTTGGAGGCGGTAATTAATAATATCGCGCACGGAAACTAAAACTAAATCATGCTCTTTAGCAAAACGATGTAAATCTGGCATGCGTGCCATCGTGCCATCGGGATTCATGATTTCACACAGCACGGCAGCCGGTTTTAATCCTGCTAAACGTGCCAAATCCACGCTGCCTTCTGTTTGCCCAGTGCGCTCTAATACGCCGTTTTTACGCGCTTTTAGCGGGAAAATATGGCCAGGCATCACCAGATCATCCGGAGCACTATTGGGATCAACGGCCACTTGAATCGTCCTTGCTCGATCCGCTGCCGATATGCCCGTGGTAACGCCGGTTGCTGCTTCAATCGACACGGTAAAAGCCGTTTTATAAGGTGAGCGATTATGCGTGGTCATCATGGGTATTTGTAATCGATTGAGATCTTCTTCTACCATCGGCAAGCAGATAAGACCGCGACCATATAACGCCATAAAATTAATCGCTTCAGGCGTTACTTTTTCAGCGGCCATCACTAAATCGCCTTCGTTTTCGCGATTTTCGTCATCGAATAAAATAATCAGTTGCCCCTGGCGTAATGCGTCTAGGGCCTTAGTAACATTGGTGATAGAAGTATTCATGATAATTGTTTAATAAGCGGAAGTTCTTTAAATTGATTCACAATGATGCGAGCCATCCAATCGTATTCCAGATTAACCCAATCGCTTTCTTGCAGGTTTTTTAAATTAGTGCGTTCTAACGTATGAGGAATTAGCATAATCTGAAAACCATCTGCTAATACTTCATTAACAGTCAAGCTCACCCCGTTAATAGCAATACTGCCTTTTTTTAACACATAATGCAGCGCAACGCTATCCAAACCGCCAAAAATCATTTCAACAAAATCTTGCTGATAGCGCTTAGCAAGCACCTGACCGCGACCATCAACGTGCCCCGCGACCCAATGGCCGCCTATTCTGTCTCCCATACGCAAAGATCGCTCTAAATTCACTTCACTACCTACCTTTAAATTCCTTAGCGTGGTTAAACTCAAGGTTTCAGGAGAAATATCGGCGACAAATTGCTGCTCACGTGGCTGCACCGCTGTTACACAAACCCCATCCACTGCAATACTTTCACCTTCTTCTAGGTCAGTGAAATGGCAATCAATAACGATGCGCAATGAATTTGCTTGCGAGTCTAGCGCCGCGATGGTTCCGCAATGATCGACAATACCAGTAAACATAGTCACGCCCCCGCATTAAAAGAATGCGAGAAAATATACCCTATTACCGAATCTTTAAATACATTCGGCGATTATTTTCTTGGCTTTGAATCTGCACCGGCTAGTCGGGTTGCATTAGCTTATAGTAAAAGTGCTAACGGTGCGCAAAGCGGGCAAATTTATAAAGTTTGCTGATAGCCATTTTTCAGCGAAAAACACGCGAAATTTACCAAGTCATTTCGCACAGCGCATCTTCAGCTAAATTTTTCCAGCTAATTTTTTTGGCATCCTCAAATAAAATTTTCTCAGAAAACGCAGTTTGTGCAGTGGCGCCTAACCATTTAGGTGCCACATAAATATACGCGCGCTGTAATAATTTTTGCTGCACAAAAGCGGCAAAGCAACGGCCGCCCGCCTCCACCCACAAATCATGCATGCCTTCTTTACCAATCCATTGCAAAATTTCCGCTAGATTTAAGCCGTTTTGTTGCCCAGAAATAGGAATACAATGAGCGCCTTTTGCAGATAAACTTTTAATTTTTTCAGCCTGATTGCTACTATGAAACACGGTGATTTTTTGGGCGGCAGTCCATATTTTTGCATTCAACGGTGTATTTAACTGACTATCAATTATATAAATAGGCTTACTGATAGTTGCATCGGCTAAGCGCACATTTAATAAAGGATCGTCACCGATAATTGTTTTTGCTGTGGTTAAAATAGCATCACTGCGCTGCCGTTGTTGCTGCGTAAATTGCTTAGCGCTTGCGCCGGTTATATTAATACGTTGGCCATTGATGCCCGCTATTTTACCATCTAAGCTTAATGCTATTTTCGCCGTTACAAACGGTCGTTTAGTTTGCCACCAAAAAACATAGCTATGATAAAAATCGCTTATTTCGGGAAGTGGCAAATAAATAGTTTCAATGCCCGCATTGTTTAACAGCGCCGCACTTTTATTCGCGACTTGCGGATTAAGATCACGCATGCCATAGATGACCTGCTTAATTCCGCTACGAATTAATAAATCCGTGCAAGGGGGAGTTTTGCCAAAATGACAACAAGGTTCCAAGGTGACATAAATCGTTGCACCTTGCGCTTGATTTGCTATTTTTTTTAAGGCTTCTACTTCAGCATGGGGACATCCACTTGCCCAATGACAACCCGTGGCTAGAATAACATTATCTTTTACTACCACAGCGCCTACCGTAGGATTAGGCGCACAAAAACCGCGTCTGCTATCGGCTAATGCTAGTGCTGCTTTTAAATAATGTTCATGCATATATTAAAAATTTTATAATTATAAACTCGGCCGCGTTTTTTATTCTGACGGATTTAAAGCCTCTAATAATTTATCATGAATACCATCGAATCCGGTATTACTCATAATAATAACATGATCGCCAGCGCGCGCATGCGTGATTATTGCCGCAATAATGTTAGCTACCGTTGGAAAAACCTGGGCGGGCATTTTTAATGCCGCTGCCACTTTTTCAACCCCCCAATCTTCTTTTGGTTTAGCAAGTAAAACCACATTGGCATTATTTAATGCAGGGATGATCGTGTCGCGATGCACACCCGTACGCATGGTATACGAGCCTAATTCTAACACCGCAATAATACGAGCATTTTCGCCTACTCGATTTCGCAAACCAGCCAGCGTCGTTGCGATGGCCGTTGGATGATGCGCAAAATCATCGTATACCGTTATCCCACGAAGTTGGCCACGCACTTCTAAACGACGCTTTACATTTTTAAATTCATTTAGCGCATTGATTGCATGCGGAGCAGGCACGCCCACATGGCGAGCAGCGGCAATGGCTACTAAGGCATTATGCACGTTATGCTGTCCTAACAAGGCCCAATTAATTTTTCCTTGTGCACGTTTTTCACAATAAACGGTAAATTCACTTCCATCAGGTTTTATTTCTTTAGCTTCCCAACTAGCATCCTCTGTATCTACCGATTCAACAGAAGTCCAGCAACCCATTGCTAAAACATCTTGGATATTTTTATCTTTGCGCGATGTAATAATAAGACCATTGCCTGGAATCATACGCACTAAATGATGAAATTGTGTTTTGATAGCAGCTAAATCAGGAAAAATATCGGCATGATCAAATTCTAAATTATTTAAAATGGCTGTGCGTGGATGATAATGAACAAACTTTGATCGCTTATCAAAAAAAGCCGTGTCGTATTCATCGGCTTCGATCACGAAAAATGGTTCTGCACCAAGTCGAGCGGATAAACCAAAATTTTGTGGAATGCCGCCAATTAAAAAGCCAGGATTTAAACCTGCATGTTCTAAAATCCAAGCCAGCATGCTGGTGGTAGTTGTTTTTCCGTGGGTGCCTGCTACTGCTAATACCCAACGAGTTTTGAGTACATTTTCATAAAGCCATTGCGGGCCTGAAATATAAGGTAAATTATGTTCAAGGAGGTATTCGATAATGGGCACACCGCGCCTCATGGCATTACCCACGATAATGCAATCGGGCGTTGGAATTAAGTGGCTAGGTTCATATCCTTCTTTGACATGGATACCTTGCTCGCTTAATTGCGTGCTCATGGGCGGATAAACATTGCTATCAGAACCCGTTACTTTATGGCCTTGTTGTTTGGCTATCACAGCGATACCTGCCATAAAAGTACCGCAAATGCCTAAGATGTGAATATGCATTTTTGTTTTTTCATAAATATTAAGATGGTTTCGCTAGCGTAATCAGGCGCCTTGCGCCTGATTACTTTACTGTACATTTAACCAAAATGCATCTTAGCAGATCTTTTTAAAATACTTATCATTGACTTGCTGCCAAACCAATACCAATTTCGAGTTGGAAACCTACGCGACCTAAAGTATATTGGTGCAAATTTAATAATAATCAACAGGTGAAATGATGGCGATAAAACAAAAAAAACGAAATGCTTTTTATGCACAATCTGGTGGAGTAACGGCGGTTATTAATGCGAGTGCTTGTGGAGTGATTGAAACTGCGCGTAAATATCGTCATAAAATTGGCACGGTATATGCCGGCAAAGATGGCATTCTCGGTGCACTCCATGAAAATTTAATTGATACCAGCAAAGAATCCGTTACTGCCATTAAAGCTTTGCGCCACACACCTGCCGGCGCTTTTGGTTCGTGTCGCTATAAATTAAAATCCTTAGAGAAGAATCGCGCTGAATACGAGCGTTTGATCGACGTTTTCCAGGCACATGACATTGGTTATTTCTTTTATAACGGCGGCGGCGATTCCCAAGATACCGCTAATAAAGTTGCGCAATTAAGTGAAGAATTAGGTTATCCCTTAACCTGTATTGGCATTCCTAAAACGGTTGATAATGATTTAATGATCACCGATAACTGCCCAGGATTTGGCTCTGTTGCAAAATATGTGGCGGTGTCTATTCGGGAAGCGGGGCTTGATGTTGCTTCAATGGCTGCTACGTCTACGAAAGTATTTATTTTAGAAGTCATGGGGCGACATACTGGCTGGATTGCGGCGGCGGGCGGCTTAGCCGCCGAAAAAGCGGGCGAATCTCCCCATATTATTTTGTTTCCTGAAATTGCTTTTGAACCTGAGTTATTTTTAGCACGGGTAAAAAAGTGTGTGAAAAAATATGGCTTTTGTGCCATCGTTGCTTCTGAAGGAATTCGTGATAAAGAAGGTAAATTCTTATCTGAAACTGGCTTACGCGATGCTTTTGGTCATGCCCAATTAGGTGGGGTTGCACCGCAATTAGCACAACTGATTCAGCAAGAATTAAATTATAAATATCATTGGGCAGTGGCTGATTATTTACAACGCGCTGCGCGCCATATCGCCGCCAAAGTGGATGTTGAACAAGCGTATGCGTTAGGTAAAGCTGCGGTTGAATTTGCCATGAAAGGTAAAAATGCAGTGATGTCGACGATTGTGCGTAAATCTAATAATCCATATCGCTGGACGATTGGTGAAACTCCCTTAGCAGCAGTTGCCAATAAAGAAAAAATGCTGCCACGCAATTTTATTACTAAAGATGGTTTTCACATTACTCAGGCAGCACGAAATTATTTATTGCCTTTAATTAAAGGCGAAGATTATCCACCTTATAAAAATGGCCTGCCCCAATATGTCACGCTTAAAAATACGCTTGCCAAGAAAAAATTAAAAAAGAAATTTACCGTTAATAAATAGCGGTTTTGCGTTTTTATTGCGCTAGCTGAAATCGGTGGCCCGGGGTCCTGTCGCTGCGGTACTCCAAAAATTGCTTTCGCAATTTTTGAAGCCTCCCCTGCGCGCCACCCCTTCTTAGAGTTTAT
>CAIUAS010000261.1 GCA_903897205.1 uncultured Gammaproteobacteria bacterium | reverse complement strand
TCAAGTCCCCTGCTCCAGCTTTTTAATTAGTAAATATTATGTTTACGTTATTTAACTAAAGACGATGCAACTTTAAAGTTTATTAGAGCGACAATTCTGTATCATTTTTCTTGATTGCTGAATTTCCTGATGTGTCATTTGTGGAATCAGTAATTCGGCCAACATAGCAGATTCAATGTTTCCATTCATGGCAGCCATCGTTGCCCATTTATGTGCAAGTAAATAATCTTTGTCTAACCCGCCATGGCCATTTGCGTACATTAAAGCAAGTGTAAACTGTGCTTGTACATCACCTGATTCTGCAATTGGTATATACTGCTGAGCTGATTCTATGCTGTTCATTTTATAAAAATATATTAATTCAGAAACATCTTTAAAGAAAATTATATGCTCAACTTTAGCTAGTTAAAGCCCATACATTTAAATCGATTACTCGCTAGGTTGATCCAGATAGATCATAAGAAATATATCATTTTATATATCGTAACCTGCTATATCCCACTGTAAGGTTGTAATAAATAGGTACGAACTTAAACATCCAATTCACTGAAATAGTGCATCTAATAAACTTCGCTTTATAAAGCGCTTGGAGATACCATACCATTAATGTTGAATGATAGCGTCTAATAAATTCAATAACCTACATAATTCATTAGTTTACCATTCAAAAGATGACAGTTGTGTGACAATATAAACTATCGCCCAATTTTTATCTATACAAGCAATGTGTAAGGACCAAAACTAAATATTTTAAACTTGTGTGAAACGGACTAGAAACAGACTTAATAACTAATGAAACGGATCTTTAATGAATGGTATCCCATTTGAAGTAACTAGCGCCCTAGCCTAATAAATGGAATACCGTGTAACGAGGTGACTTGTTTTTAAGAGGTTAAGCTAACTTTCCATGACAATGCTTGTACTTCTTTCCAGAAGCGCAAGGACAATCATCATTACGACCCACTTTGTCGTTTACACGAACAAAAGGTTGCTCAGCAGTTTTTTCATCGGCAATTACCTTAGGAGCTTCATCGACAATCTCTAATGCAGACGCTTCTGCATGCTCAAAGTGCATTTCAATAGGCGCTTGTCTTTGTGCATCAAGCGCTTGAATATCTTCTTGACGAACTTGAACATTAAATAAAATGCCAATCACCTCATATTTAATGTGATCCAGTAAACTGCTAAACATTTCGAAAGCTTCGCGCTTATACTCCTGCTTAGGGTCTTTTTGCGCATAACCTCTAAAATGAATACCTTGACGTAAATAATCCATAGCAGACAAATGTTCTTTCCAACTTGTATCCAGTACTTGCAGCATCACTGATTTTTCGAAATGTTGTAATACTTCTTGAGTAATCTGCTGTTCTTTCTCTTTGTTGTTGTGTTCAAGAAGTTCAATAATTCGTAACCTTAACGAAGCTTCTTGTAATTTATGATCATCATCTAACATCTGTTGAACAGGAATGGTGACATTAAACTCATGTTGCAAATGTTCTTCCAAACCGGGTATATCCCATTGCTCGACCATAGTTTTTGCAGGAATATATTGAGTTATCACATTATTAACAACATCTTCACGAATAGCAGTAATAATGTCAGAAATATCAGTAGCC
>CAIUAS010000260.1 GCA_903897205.1 uncultured Gammaproteobacteria bacterium | reverse complement strand
GCGATTACTGCGTTTTAGCACTACTTCCCTCCTATTTAGAACGCACAGGCTCATCTTTAATTTAAACAAAGGCGAAAAAATTAATTTAATTGAAACGCGAAGGCGCTTAGAACACAGTGGTTATCGCTGCGTAAATCAAGTGATTGAACATGGCGAATTTTCGGTGCGTGGTTCTATTTTAGATTTATTTCCAGCGGGCAGCGCCTTGCCTTATCGTATCGATTTATTTGATGATGAAGTAGATACGATCCGCACTTTTGATCCAGACAGCCAACGTTCCCATGAAACCGTCGAAAAAATTAATTTATTACCGGCGCGTGAATTTCCATTAACAGAAACTGCCATTACCCATTTTCGTCAAAGTTGGCGTGAACAATTCGCTGGTAGTCCGGCGGCATGTTCTATTTATCAAGATGTAAGCCAGGGTTTTGCGCCGGCCGGTGTTGAATATTATTTACCCTTATTTTTTGCACAACTACAAACCTTATTTGATTATTTACCCAAAAATAGTTTGGTGCTGCGCGTTGAAAATATCGAACAACAAGGCGAACATTTTTGGACGGAAATTAATGAACGTTATGAACAAAATCGCCATGATATTACTCGCCCGTTATTAGCGCCTAATAAAATTTATTTACCATTAAATGATTTATATGCTCAATTAAAACAGTTTTCCCAAATCTATATGCAGGCATTGCCTTATGAAGAAGGGGCGGGAAAAATTAATTTTGCAACAAAAGCTTTGCCGAATTTAACGCTTAATTACAAAGTGGAACAACCTTTAAATTTAGTGACGAACTATTTAGCAACTTCGCAACAACGCGTGTTGTTTTGTGCAGAATCGGCGGGTAGGCGTGAAGCTTTAAATGATTTATTAAAAACAGTCCGAATCCAACCTGTCTTTATAAGTAATTGGCAGGAATTTATTAATAGCAAGCACGCGTTGGGTATTGCGATTGCACCTTTAGATGCGGGTGTGGTTCTTGGTGATGTCAATATAGCATTAATTGCTGAGCCAGAATTGTTTGGTCAGCAAATTATGCAAAAACGCCGACGAAAAGCCAAATCATTTGATAGCGATGCCATCGTGCGCAATTTAGCGGAATTAACCATTGGTGCGCCTGTGGTGCATTTAGATCACGGCATTGGACGCTATATCGGTTTACAAGTTCTTACCGTGGGAGAAGTGCAACGCGAATTTGTGACCTTAGAATATGCTAATCAAGATAAATTATATGTGCCGGTTTCTTCTTTACATTTAATTAGTCGTTATAGCGGTGTCGACATGGATCGTGCGCCCGTTAATCGCTTAGGTACGGATCATTGGGAAAAAGCCAAGCGTAAAGCCGCTGAACAAGTCAGCGATGTGGCGGCTGAATTATTAGATATTTACGCACGACGCGCCGCCCGCAAAGGCCATGCTTTCACTAAGCCTGATAATAATTATGCTGCATTTGCCGCAGGTTTTCCTTTTGAAGAAACGCCTGATCAACAACAAGCCATCACCGAAGTATTAAAAGATATGGTCAGCGAACAGCCGATGGATAGATTAATTTGCGGAGACGTGGGTTTTGGGAAAACCGAAGTGGCCATGCGTGCTGCCTTTATGGCAGTGGAAGGCGGTAAGCAAGTGGCAATTTTAGTTCCTACCACGCTATTAGCGCAGCAACATTATCAAACCTTCAAAGACCGCTTTGCAGATTGGCCTGTGCAAATTGAAGTGGTATCGCGTTTTCGCACGGCGCAAGAACAAAAAAATGTCTTAGAAAAAGTAAACTTGGGCACCGTCGACATTTTAATTGGCACACATAAATTATTACAAAAAGATATTAAGTTTAATAATTTAGGTCTATTAATTATCGATGAAGAACATCGTTTTGGCGTACAGCAAAAGGAGCGCTTAAAAGCCTTGCGTTCCGAAGTAGACATTCTCACTTTAACCGCAACGCCTATTCCGCGTACATTAAATATGGCGATGTCCGGGTTGCGTGAGTTATCAATTATTGCAACGCCGCCGGCGCGCCGTTTATCCATTAAAACGTTTGTGCGTGAACGTAATAATAATTTAATGCGCGAAGCGATCATGCGTGAATTATTACGCGGCGGCCAGATTTATTTTTTACATAATGAAGTGCAAACCATTGAAAAAGTAGCCAATGATTTAGCCGATTTAGTGTCAGAGGCACGTGTGGGCGTTGCGCATGGACAAATGCACGAACGTGCATTAGAGCGGATGATGGCTGATTTTTATCACAATCGGTTTAATGTGTTGGTTTGTACTACGATTATTGAAACCGGCATCGATGTGCCAACCGCCAATACCATCATTATTGATCGCGCCGACAAACTGGGGTTGGCGCAATTACACCAATTGCGCGGACGGGTCGGGCGTTCACATCATCAAGCCTACGCGTATTTAATGACACCGCCCAAAAAAGCCATGACAACCGACGCGCTAAAACGCTTAGATGCGATTGCTTCATTAGAAGATTTAGGCGCCGGTTTTACTTTAGCAACGCACGATTTAGAAATTCGTGGTGCCGGAGAATTATTAGGTGAACAACAAAGCGGTAATATGCAAGCGATTGGTTTTTCCTTGTATATGGAATTACTTGAACGGGCGGTGGGTGCGTTAAAATCAGGCAAAATACCGGATTTAACCAAGCCGCTGGATCAGGACGCAGAAATTGATTTACAGGTTGCCGCACTAATCCCAGAAATTTATTTGCCGGATGTACATACGCGGTTAATTTTTTATAAACGTATAGCTAACGCCAAAGAATTAGAAGCCCTGCATGATTTACAAGTCGAAATGATTGATCGATTTGGTTTGTTGCCGCAAGCGCTAAAGCATTTATTTGCAATTACGGAATTAAAATTAACCAGTAAACCTTTAGGTGTACGCAAAATTGAAGCGAGCGCTAATGGTGGCCGCATAGAATTCACCGACAAGCCCAATGTTGATCCCGCTAAAATTATCAAACTGATTCAAACCCAACCGAAAATTTATAAATTAGACAGCAAACAGCGGTTGCATTTTACTTGGGTAGCAATGCCTCCAGAAATGCGCATTGAAAAAGTAGCTGAGCTTCTGCAAGTATTAATTAAATAGCGTAATATTTAAGCTTCCTGGCTGTTAGTCCACTTTCTTTGTTTAGACTTATGTGAGTCAATTCGCGGGCCGTGCCGCGCGGCGCTCTTAAGGAAACCTTAAGGTTTGGCTGTTATAATTAAAAGTTAATAGTGATAAAGTGATAAAAAATCTAGTTAATAGACTGCCAGCTGAAGGGGGTGCTTATGAGTGATGAAATACCCGTCTATAAAGAACCAGGCGAAAATAATTATAAAGAGAGGTTTAATAACAACCGCTTTAAGTTTGCTATATTAATGATGACCACGCTTAACACGGCGCTCGATGAAGGCACTTTTACGCCTGGACGTGATTTTCAAGTTTTCGGTCATAAGGATTTTTCTCATCTGTTTGGGGCTAATCATTTTTACGGAGATGCTTTTGGGCTAATTTTTAGTCTAATTGGCGCCATACCGTACATAGCAAAAATTTTCAATAAAAATGAGACTAACGAGCTAGACGGGTTGGTGAAGAATCTCAAAAAAGAGATTGGCTGCGATATTGAGCTGGCGAATGAAGCAACCAAAAAAGCTATCGAGCAGCGTTTTAATGAAATGCTAAAAAAACGGCAGCTAGACCATTACCTTGAAGCGCGGATTGAGAAAAATAAAAAAGGTAAGCTCGATTTAACGTTTCATTATAAGCCACGCAGTTACATTAAAAAAATCCTCAACGGTGAGGAGTGGAATAACTACAAAAATGAGAATTTTATAGGGCTGTCCCAAAAATTATTACCAGAAATTTTTGAAAAAAAGGCTAAAGATGTTATCAGCGATGCAAAAGCCAAGCTTCTCGCGGAATTAACAGTAGAAGAACCGCGTAAAATAAATCTACTCCCAGATGCTAATGCGAGCTTTGCGCAAGCCATTGAACTACTCAAACAAAAAATTCATCAAGAGCCTGCTTATTACAAAAGCAACCAGGATTTCTGTGATCGATTATTGACTTATGCGGAAATTTATCCCGCATTTTATGATGAAAAGAAAAAGGTATTTGTAGAGAGGAGTACTTTTGAACAATGCCGCCTTCATGCACTTGAACGCTTAAATAATTACAATATTTTAGACAATTTATATGAGTTTTTATTCAATGGCTCGCTCTGGTTTTGGGTTTGTTATTACCCCGCTGACATGATTCAAGATCAAGATAATACTAGCACTTGGAGCCCGAAAGCTATACTGACTGTTTTAGGGGTCGGTGTTTTAGTTACATTAGCACAAGCAGGTTTAAGTCTAGCAAATTACGTCAAAAACAAGTTCAGTAAATCTGAACTTGAAAAATCTGATAACCAAACTGAAATTACCAATAAACCACTGAAACAGCAGCTTCTGGAAGAATATTGTATAGAAGAAGTCAGTAAGGATCGTTTAGAAAAAGCAGGCCATGAAGATAATTTAATCGTTATATCCCCCTGTGCCAACAGTAAAATAACCGAATTATTAAATGCCGCTAATCCCAGCGAAGTGGCAATCATTCCTGAGTTTCGCAACAAAGCTTTTACCGAAGCGGAATTAAAGCGTATTAATAAAAAAAGTACGGCTTATAAAACCGCTAAGCAACTGGCGCATCTTGAAACGGAAGCGCATACCGAATTTCGTAAGCAAAATTCGTTTAAGCGGCTCTTTGCGTTTGCCGGTAACATTATCGGTAGAGGCATTGGGTTAGGCTTGATAGGATGGTGGGTTGGGGTTGCTTTAACTGCCCTTGGTGTGGTTGTTGTTGGAGCCTTGTTGTTGACCAATCCTGTTGGTATTGCCCTGTTTGGCATAGGTATGGCATGGGGTGCTTATCAGGCTTATAAAACGGTAAAGAAAGAAAAAGCGGCGGAAATAGAGCTACAAAATGTGTTGGAAAATAATAAAGATAAAATAGCACATCTTAAAAAACTTGAAGTTCAAAATCGCAAATTGGAAGGGTTTATTGTTGCGCATGGCAAAACGCCTTTAAAGGTTTATAAGTCCCATGATGATCGTGCGGCACGGCGTTTAACAACCGTAAAAGCTAATTGGTGGACCAATACCAAAAAAGCTTTAAATCGCACTGCGGTTACTATTGGCAGAGCCGGCACTGGCATATTAATCGTACGGCTTCTCGTGCTCCCCGCTCTTTTAATAGCAGGAGCTTCGCTTGCTGTCATTACAGGCCCGATAGGATTAGGCATAGCACTTGGCTTAGGCTTAATTTGGGCTGCCGCGCATGTTTATAAATACCATAAAGAGTCAAAGTTGAAGGCGGCCAGAAGGACGCTGGATGATATTGATAATCGCATTAAAGTTGAAGAAGAAAATCAAAAGGTTTTGTTAAAACAATTAAATTATCGAGCAGGCCCAGCGGCTTCTGGTCAGTTAAATAACTCTCAACAGCCATCGGGTGAACAGCCTAACGCCAATAAAACAGCATCACTCAAATCAGAACGAGCAAATACTTCAAATTTATTATTTTTCAAAGACCCTACGAAGGCCATTATTGAACAAATAAAAAAGCTAGGTGAAGCCGTGCAAAACAGTGAAACGGATTCAGCTAAGATGGATGAATGTGTTTTTGCGGCAAGAGATCTTAAGAAACTGTTAGTAAATAATCAGGTGAATATTAGGGATTTTAGAGATAACTTTACGACTAAAGTAGATTTTGAATTATACGATCAAGCATGCGATTGGATGGAGCCGATTGATGATGCTCAAGCTATTATCAAGCAAATAAAAAAACTAGGGACATTCGTTCAAGAAGGAGAAAAAAAATTATGTGATCTTTCGGCAAGAAAACTTGAACGATTGTTAGTAAATAATAAGCTGAGTATTAAGGATTTTGGAAAGAATTTTACCACGAAGAAAGACTTTAAATTGTACCAGCAAGCATGCGATTGGTTTAAGCCAATGGAAGAGGGCGAAAATGAGACTAAATCTCCTGCGTCTAAATATATAAATATTAGATGAGACATCGTTGTTCTAGCAAATTGATTGAAGCTAATAATTTTATTATTTAGTGATTGTGCGACCATTTTTTACAAAATGGCTAGGTGCATCCATGTGAGCGTCGGTGCGGTATCCTTATGAAATATCTAATGCAAAATATCAGGAATAGCCAAGCTAAATAAAGGAATTTCAGCGTCAAACGCTTCACCGGTATCGCTGATCATTTGATAACTGCCTTTCATGCAACCCACTGGTGTATTCAATATCGTGCCGCTGGTGTACTCATAAGTTTCGCCTGGGGCTAAATGCGGTTGCTGACCTAGCACGCCTTCACCTTTGACTTCTTGCGTATTGCCGTGGGCATCTGTAATGATCCAATGCCGTGTTAATAGCTTTGCGCCTTCAGTGCCATTATTGTGAATTGTAATCGTATAAGCAAAAACAAATTGTGAATTTTCTGGATCGGATTGAGTGGGGATGTAAGCTGTTTTTACAGTAACAATAATATTTTTTGGCATAAGCTTAATATCTAATATTACTAGGACGATGCTTGTCTTTAAAAAAGAGGTAGTCGCATTCTGCCATAATAACTATTTAATTGCCATGTCGATAAGAATACATACTTTACAACGAATGCTGCCAGCTCGGCGCTAGGTGATTCTGTCGCAACTATCGTCCCAAGGTTATAATCAATTTTGATTTTAACAAAAGGACCAGGCGGATGATAAGTTTTAAGTGGCGACATTTTCAAAAAGATTTAATCTTAATGGCAGTGCGCTGGTATGTAGCATATTCGTTAAGCTATCGTGACATCGAAGAACTGATGCGAGAGCGTGGCGTTGCTGTTGATCATTCCACCTTGAATCACTGGGTTATTTATTATTCGCCTTTGCTTGAAAATGAATTTAGGAAAAATCACAAACAAAAAGTGGGCAGTAGCTGGCGTATGGACGAGACGTATATTAAAGTAAAAGGTGAGTGGCATTATTTGTATCGTGCTGTTGATAAGGCAGGTAGTACAGTTGATTTCATGTTATCTGTAAAACGTGATAAGCCTGCTGCTAAAGCCTTTTTTGATAAAGCTATTGGTTCAAATGGGTTGCCTGAAAAAGTCAACATTGATAAAAGCGGTGCGAATATTGCAGGGATTGATGCTATTAATTTCCAGTTAATTATTTTTTATTTATTAGGATTAATGCTGGTACAAATAACGGTTCGTCAAATAAAGTATTTGAATAATATAGTTGAGCAAGATCACCGTGGCATCAAGAGAATTACGAACCCAATGATGGGGTTCAACGCATTTTATTCTGCACAAGCCACGCTTGCAGGAATTGAATTACATCGCATGTTGAAAAAAAGACAACATAGTAAGGCGGCGAATCAACCGGTTTTTGAGCAGTTTTATGGTTTAGCGGCCTAGTTGCGTCCAGGGGAAATCCGTTTATAATTTCTGGCGACCAAT
>CAIUAS010000259.1 GCA_903897205.1 uncultured Gammaproteobacteria bacterium | reverse complement strand
ATTGTTATTACGGAAAGCCTTTAATCCATTGGGTGGTTTATGATTTTTTAGTAATCTTTGTTGATGTACCATCAAACAAGCGCTTAGTAATAAACTCAGATAATAGTAAAGCGATGGTTTTAATAATAGTCCCATTATCGTTAATAACAGTAAAATAATTATCTGTAAAATACTTATAATTATTCGATCATATTGACCAAATAAAATGGCCGTTGATTTAATGCCAATCTTCAGATCATCTGCCCGATCGTCCATGGCATACATCGTGTCATAAGTCAGCGGCCATAGCACTGCTATGATATAAATAAACCAGCCAATTAATGGAATATGATTTTCCTGTGCGGCAACTACCATCGGCACACTCCAGGCAAAAGCCATCCCTAATACTAATTGTGGCCAATAAGTAATTCTTTTAGTAAATGGATAAATAACTGCTAGCAATAATCCAATAACCGATAATTTAATAGTAAATATATTTAATTGCAGCACTAAAATTAAGGCAATTACACAGAGAATAAAGAATAAAATAAGGGCTTCTTTAGGCGTAACTTTTCCAGTTACCAGCGGGCGATCACATGTACGCGCCACATGAGCATCAAAATAACGATCAGCAAAATCATTAATAACACAACCAGCGGAACGCATTGTGATAGTGCCTAAAATAAAAATGCACAGCATTTTAAAATCAGGCATGCCCTTCGCTGCTATCCATAGCGCCCATAAGGTTGGCCATAGCAATAACCAAATACCAATAGGTTTGTGCAAACGCATTAATTTTGCGTAATTTAGTAGTTGTTGCCACATGTTATTTTTTTACTTTTACCAATTCAAAAAAGCCTGAGAAAAAAACTTCCATTAATAATAATGGCTTTCCTTGTAGCCAAAAAATGGAACGGCGCGCCCATAAAGAATCAGGCGCTGCATAGCGTTGAATCGCCCATTGATATTCTTCATGGTGGGGTTTTAATAATACCAATTCAAATTCTGTTCGCCGCATGGTTGGATCACGAAATAATAATTTCCCTAAAGGACGTTGATCTAGTTCTGTGAGTAAATGCGTTGTTTTACCGGTGAAAAGATAGCTTGGAAAAGTTGTTTTTGCATACATCCAAATTTTATTTTGACAACTTAAATAAACTTCTCGAATTAAGGCGTTTTGGCGCAGCGGTATATTCAAAAGTTTTGCCTCTTGATAATGCGGATAACACCATTCTTGTTTAAGCAAATCAACTTTTGTTTGCGCGGCGTATTCGCGTTGCATACGTCGCGTTGTAGAACCTGGATCTAGCAAAAAATCACGTAATTCGTTGGGAATATTAGAATGCGGAATACAACGCGCAAAGCGCCATGGAGTAGGCAATTTAGTTTGCAAATTCATTGATCATTACTCACATATCGGCAGCCTTCACACCGAGCGCCGCTAATCTATCTTTAATGTCAGGGTGGGTTGAAAAAAGTGTGGATAATGATTTAACTGGCTGTATACCGCTTTGTACCGGATCATATACATATGCGGCCCTTCTGACATCTTCATGGGCCGTTTGGCTATATTCCTGGCTATAGGTATTAACATTGCTTAAATGATCTTGGTGAATTTTGACTAAGGCTTTTGCAAGCGGAATATTATCTCGCATTAATTCCACGCAACCGGCATCGGCCATATATTCGCGAGTACGACTCAAATACAAGGTTAATAGTACTGTGGTAATAGGTAATAAATAACGCAATAAAATAATAGCTATCATTAAGCCGTTATTGTCTTCACGCCGTCGATCACGGCTAAATACTGCGCTGTAAAAAAGTATATCGACCGCAATTAATAATATATTGCTTAATACCGACGCCATTAAAGTTAATTTAATATCGCCATGGCGAATATGGCTTAATTCATGCGCCATGACTGCTTGTAATTCACTTCTCTCTAACTTGGCAATTAACCCTGCCGTAATAGCTACCATGGCAGATTTTTCACTATAACCACTCGCAAATGCATTCATATAATCCGCTTTAATAATATATACTCTGGGCATATATTTTAAACCCGCCGCTATTTTAAGCTCTTCAATGACGTTATAGAGTTGTTTCTCGGCAAGGGATTGGGCAGATTGCGGAGTAATTTCACGATAATCAGTGCCTAATAACATGATTTTATCGTAGAGGCCATAGGTAACCAGTAAGGAAATTATTGCGATCATGGCTGTGATAAGCGTAGCCATGGGCGTTAAGTGAAAAGTAATCAACGCTATAAAAATAGTTTCTAATCCGACGTTATAATATTTGCCACTGTAAATATAGGTATCTATTAGCAACCCGACCACTAGATAAAATAAAATAAATATGGCAATTACCCAGCGTGTGCGCGCTTGATTACGACGCAATTGCGCGCGCCAATCTGGCGCTGAGTTAATAAAGCCTGTGGTATTACTCATATTAAAGCTTCACTGTATAGGCTTCTTTGGCAGTAACTTGATCTGCTGGCAAATTCCAATAAATGAAGCTTTTGTCTAATTTTTCTTTTGCCATATTAACAATCATCGATTCAAAAAATGATTTTTTAGTTGCATTATATTGTTCAATGCTATCGTTATACGCTTGTTTTGCATAAGCTAATTTATTTTCTGTATTGACAATTTCTTCTTGTAATTGCAAAGCATTTTGATTGGCTTTTAAATCAGGATATTGTTCAAAGACTAAATTAATATTGGAGGCGATTTTAGAAATTTCATTTTCAGCAGCAATACGGGTTGGCTGGTCACCTGCCGCTTGAGCTTGTTGCGCTTGATTACGCAATGCAACTACGTCTTTTAAAGTAGATTTTTCATAATCCATATAGTTTTTTACGACATTAATTAAGGATTCGAATACTTTGTAGCGTCTGTCCAATTGAATGTCAATTTGTTTGTTATTGTTATTGATGGCTTCTATCATTCGAATTAATTTATTGTAGGTTGCCACGAACCAAATAAATAGTAGTGCTACTAGAGCGATTAATATTAATAAACTGCTCATACTGATATCTCCTTTTAAGGGTTAATATTATAAATGCACGGGGTATACTTGGAAATTCTATTTTTTCGAGTATAGCAGTTTTTACTCGATGGTTCTTCAACATCTAGCCATTTTAACCTATATCAAGTATTATAGCCCCGCTTGGCTAGCCTCTGGCTATCGCTTTGAGCTTTTCCGAAACTAACTTAAAAGGTGAATATTTATGCTAAAGAAACAACTTCTTTTAGTAGCAACGGTTGTAGGCGCAACCTTATTAGCGACAAGCCCTATGGCAAACGCAGCTTTACCTGGCTTTTATTTAGGTGGACAAGCAGGATGGGGTTCAACCCATTATACGTCCGATGATTTAGCTACCAATGATTATGATAACGATGGTATCGCGGGCCGTTTGTTTACTGGCTATCAGTTTAATCAAAACTGGGCAGCTGAATTAGGCTATACCAAATTTAGTAATACTAAGGCTAATTATGGTTATGGCTTTCACCAAACCATCAAAGAAGATGCTATTGATTTAGTTGCAAAAGGCATTATGCCTCTGCAGAATGGCTTTGGCGTTTATGGAAAAGCGGGTGTCGCTTATGTTAAGGCTGACGGCTCAGACGATTTTAATGGCGCTACATTTGCCAACCTATCTGAACACAAAGTATATCCAACCTTCGGAGCTGGTGTTAGCTACGATATCACCCAAAATGTTCCTGTTGATATTTCTTGGAACCGTATCCAAAAAATGGGTAACGGCGACATTGAAAGCACCGACTTTTTTGCATTAGGTATTGCTTATAATTTTGGTTAATTTTTATTACCTAAATTAGTAAATGAAGCCGCTTATAGTTTTGCTATAAGCGGCTTTTTTATTTATAATTCCCTCCAATTTTTTTATTGGAGCTACTATGAAAAAGGTCCTTGCTAAAGTTTTACTGCCTAGCTTATTAGCCATTAGTATTAATGCGGTAGCTGACAGTAGCATTCCTGGTTTATATTAAAGCATTGGGCACTCATAATGGCGTTACCGCTTCAGGTTCGCTTATCGAACAAGCACTTGATTTTGTCGGCAAAGGCACCATTCCCCTAGGCACAAACTTTGATTTCTATGGCAAGTTAGGCGCAGCTTATTTATTCGCCAATTCGAAATTACACCTTGCTTGCACCCATCGCGCTGATTGCGTTGCCATTAGAAATAGTAAAGATGCCAGTTTATACAATGATGGTACCCAGCAACGTTTATTACCTACCGCTAGCATTGGATTAAGTTATAATCTTACTCAACGTGTACCTATCGATATCTCCTGGACACGTATCCAAAAAATGGGTAGTGGTGATTTGAAAAGCACTAATATGTTAGGGTTAGGTATCGCTTATGATCTTGGCGAGTAACTATTTTTAAATTGCTAAATTTAATTTAACCCCCTGCCAACAAAAATATCCTGAGTTTATACTAATCCTCTTGCGGTTTTGCGTGTTATAAACTCTAAGAAGGGGTTGGGGTTGCGCAGCGACAGCCCCCAGGGTACTAATTTTAGCTAGTGCACTAAAAACGCAAAACTTTAACAAGTTTGGTCGATGTAAATTCGAAATGTAACCTCACACCGCTGCAGAACCGATCGTTTTACTCTGGAGCGTTTTCTGTAAAAAATGTCCCGTAAAGGATTTAGGTTCTTTCGCCACCTCCTCTGGGGTCCCCACGCAGATTAATTTACCGCCTTTGCTGCCACCTTCAGGACCTAAATCAATTATCCAATCGGCGGTTTTAATCACATCTAAATTATGTTCAATAACTAATATGGTATTACCATGCGAACGCAAGCGATGTAACACTGATAGTAGTTGCGCGATATCATGGAAATGCAAGCCTGTGGTAGGTTCATCTAAAATATATAAGGTGCGGCCGGTATCACGTTTGGCTAATTCACGCGCTAATTTTACGCGCTGTGCTTCACCGCCTGATAAAGTGGTAGCACTCTGGCCTAATTTAATATAGGACAACCCTACATCTATTAAAGTCTGTAATTTACGTGCTGCGACAGGTATGGCCTCAAAAAATTTACATGCTTCTTCAATGGTCATGTCTAATATTTCATGGATGTTTTTTCCTTTGTAGCGAATTCCTAAGGTTTCACGATTGTAACGTTGTCCTTTACAAATATCGCACTGGACATAGATATCGGCTAGAAAATGCATTTCAACTTTGATAACACCATCACCTTCACAGGCTTCACAACGACCGCCTTTGACATTAAAACTAAATCGTCCTGGCGAATATCCACGTGAACGTGCTTCTTGCGTACCTGCAAACAATTCACGAATAGGCGTAAATAATCCGGTGTAAGTAGCAGGGTTAGAACGCGGGGTACGTCCAATAGGGCTTTGATCGATATCAATTACTTTATCAAAATACTCTAGGCCTTCGATATTCTCATAGGCAGCAGGAGTTATTTGAGATGCACCATTTAAGTGGGCTGCGGCAATAGGATATAAAGTGTCATTAATTAAAGTGGATTTTCCGGAACCTGAAACACCGGTGATACAGGTCATTAAACCCACGGGGATGTCTACGTTAATTTTTTGTAAATTATTACCTTGCGCACCGCGCAATTTTAATAGGCGGGTTTTATCATAAGGCATGCGCTGTTTAGGAATTTCTATACTTAATTTGCCCGATAAATATTGGCCTGTTAATGAATTTTCATTTCTGATGATATCGATTGGCTTTCCTTGCGCTACAATATTGCCACCATGGATGCCCGCACCTGGGCCAATATCAACAACATAATCAGCGCTTTTGATAGCATCTTCATCATGCTCAACAACAATAACAGTGTTACCTAAATCACGTAGTCTTGTTAAAGTACTTAATAAACGTTCATTATCGCGCTGATGTAACCCTATTGATGGCTCATCTAAAATATACATTACCCCTACTAAACCCGATCCAATTTGACTTGCTAAGCGAATTCGTTGCGCTTCTCCACCTGATAAGGTATCAGCGGTTCGCTCTAAGGTAAGATAATCTAAACCCACGTCAACTAAAAAACTTAAGCGATCATGAATTTCTTTTTGTAAGCGCGAGGCGATCTCTCCACGTTGGCCTGATAGTTTTAATTCAGCAAAAAAAGTCTGTACTTCATTAATAGGTAATGCTGTTAATTGGGGTAATGTCATTTCATTAACATAGACAAAGCGTGCTTCGCGGCGTAACCGGCTACCGTGACATTCAGTACAAGCTTTAATAGTAAAATTACTCGCTAAATCTTCACGTACCAGATGCGATTCGCTTTCATGATAACGGCGTTCCATGTTAGGGATAACAAGATCGGAAGAGCGTCGTGTAGGGAAAGAGTGTGTCAGTACGTGTAGAT
>CAIUAS010000258.1 GCA_903897205.1 uncultured Gammaproteobacteria bacterium | reverse complement strand
TTTGTTCAAGGCTTCCCTATATCTCACACTAATGACCAAGCGAATTTTACGCCCTTTCTTGGCAAACTTAAGTCTTTTGACAAAAAACTCTTAGCAATCGTTTTAGATTTACAAAATGCTTTAAGGGAAATCTCTACTGAAAAAAATCAAATCATAAAGCGATATGCAACTATCAATTATTTATTTAGGTTTTTTGAGTGCGTAAAGACTGCGGCAATTAACAACAATAGAAATATCAAAGCCAAAAATTCTTTCGCCGAGGCAAATATTTTACGAAAATTATTCATTCACCAATTACCCTTCTTCAGCAGCAATCCTGAACTAATAGATAAATTACTTGAATTTTGTTCAGAAAATCTCCATGAAAACTTATATTATAAAAACAAGTCTCTTGCAGATGCGCTCAACCTAATATTTAGCACTATTATTGAAAGTGATATTTATCAGGAATTAGCCTGCTTCAATACCTACACTCCAATTAAACCGTCTACCATTTTTACGCTAGAGAAAATTATTTTTGAGATTGAAAAAACACTTAGTTATTTAGTCGAAATTTCCGAAGAATTTAATGCAAAAGGAAACGACAACACTATTAAATCAGCAACCCATGCTGCTGCCGCTGCATTTAGTTATTACTGGGAGTTGGTTAATCATTACGAAACCCATAAAAAATATTATCTCAAAAGCAACCGAGTTAGCTTTAACCAGCATCAAGATTTCTTTAAATTTATTTCTAAGAATACAGACGACGCCAATCCATACAATCTCAGTAGTTTTGCATGTTCCTTGCGCAGCAATGCTTTTGGGCACATTGGCTATAGCATGATTAACAATAATAACGAGTTACTTGCATCTTTTAGCAGCACCAAGGTTTATCTCATTTCGGATGAAGAGACGCGCAAGACAGTCGGATTTGAATTTAATTTAGAGGAATTCATTAAGTATGCAAATTTAGCCAAAAAACAGCTGCAGGAATTGCAAAGAATATATCCAAACATTAATCCAGCGCGCTTAAATTTAAAACTATAATTAAAAAAATAACTGGTATTTAAGGCTGGTTTATCTAGTAAAATAGATCAGCATGCTATACTTACGTTATACCAAACAACCTTGGAGTGCGCATGTTTTTCAAAAATTCATTTTTAGCTTCTGCCGGCTTTTTATTGCTATTTACTGCGTTTGCAACGAGCGCAGCTGGTGGTACCCCAACTCCATGGAGTTACCATGGTTCTGCCGGACCGGAACATTGGGGCGAGCTGGATAAGCGATACCAAGCTTGTAATTTAAGTAAAGAACAATCTCCCATTAATATTACCGATAGCACAGTAACCGACAGAAACCCTCTCAAAATTCATTATATTACTTCTGCAGCACAAGCGGTAAATGATGAATATAGTTCTTTAAATATCCACGGAAAAAAAACTTTAATTAATGACGGGCATACGCTGCAGATTAATTTACCCAAAAATGCAAGCCAGGAATATATCGATATAAATAATAATTCCTATCAATTAATTCAATTTCACTTTCATACCCCCAGTGAAAATCATATGAATAATAAATCATTCCCCATAGAAATACATTTTGTTAATCAAAGTAAAGAGGGGGATTTAGCTGTGCTTGGGGTTATGCTACTAGTCGGCAAGTATAATGTCGCCTTGCAGAATTTAATCGATGAATTGCCCGCTAATAAGCACGCGTTAAAAATTGCTAATAAAATAGTTTTATCTATCGGTGATTTATTACCACAAGATGAAAGTTATTATACGTTTACTGGCTCCTTAACAACTCCACCCTGCAGCGAAGCGGTGAGATGGTTTGTTTTTAGCACGCCGGTTGAAGCATCCTTATTACAAATCAACCAACTTAAAACTTTATTGCCTGTTAATAATGCTAGGCCTGTGCAAGCGCTTAATAAGCGGGAAATATTGCAATTTATTGATCATAAATAGAGTGCCTTTATTTAAAAATCGCCTTTCCATAAATTGCATTGTTTGTGCACCACTTCATCTAAAGTGCCCACTGTTTTAAATACTTCACGTAGCCAGCTCGCGTCATTTTCCGCTGCTTCTACTTCGGTTTTAAGTTGATCAATAAATGATGCAGTTTGCAGCGCATGCGTACTGCTTTTTATTTGGTTCATGGTTTTTACGATAGATTCTTTAATTAGGCAAGCTTCTTCGGTGCTGGGATCAAAATAGTTACCCTCAAAACCAAAGCGGCTAGCTTGAAAGCGGTTAAATCCATAAACATCATAAGCCTGTTTATTAAGCAGTGGTGGTTTTTGAGTTAATAAATAGTGAGCAATCGTTTGTATGTAAGCAGCAATTGCAACGGCTTTATTTAGTGTGAGCGGCGTATCACAAACACGAATTTCAACCGTACCAAACTCCGGTTTAGGTCGAATGTCCCAATGAAAATCTTTCATGCTTTTAACGATTTTTAATTTGAACATTTTATTGAAGTAGCTGCTAACTTCTTCCCACGTAGCAAAATAAGGCATAACGCCGCCCATGGGCAGCGCAGTGATAATATTTATTCGCGCTGAATTAAAAGCGGTATCGACCGCTTGGTAATACGGGGAAGACGCGCTTAAGGCAATAAAATGCGGGACATAAGCACTTAACATGTGGCATAAATAAAGCGCGTCTTCTGCGTTCTCACATCCCAAATGTACATGTAAACCAAACACCGTTAAATTTTTTGCCATATAACCAAATTGACGGGAGGCATGACGGAAACGATGCGTAGGAAAAATAGTTTGAGCAGACCAACGTTGAAAAGGATGGGTACCCCCGCCCGCAACCAAAAACTTTAATTGCTGCGCTTGTTCACTCAAGAAATTTTTAAGCTCAGTTAATTCTTCTAATAATGTGATGGGGGTGTGGTGAATGGAACTATTGAGCTC
>CAIUAS010000257.1 GCA_903897205.1 uncultured Gammaproteobacteria bacterium | reverse complement strand
TTTTCCACTGCAACGTGGAACAAAGTTTCTTTAGTGAGTATATATTTCTCTTGGCTAATATGTTCAGGTTCAACGTCGGATTCTTCATAAGTTTCATTAATATAGTTGATGTCAAATTTGTATTTTTCCTTGTAGGTATTTAATTTTATTTTTAGCTCGTTATCGTTACAATCCTGGTCATTCAGAATTAAATCTTTTAACTCATCGAATATTTTTTCATCAATATAAACGTTCTGTTCTTGTTCACTATCTGCTGAAGATATTTCAGGAGTTGTTTGTTTTGAAGTTTGTAAAATATCAACGATATCTTTTGCTAACTGAAAATGATAATGATTACCTAACATATTTTCGTTTTCTATATTAACATGAATTAAATGCAGCTTAACGTTACTAGTGCTTGGAGCTTCATAACGTTGTCCTGTCGCTCTTAATACAATAGTACAGTTTAGCAAAAAACTCATTGCACGTATTTCAAGATCGCCGCCCCATGCTTTTGGGCTATGCATTCTAGCTAGATAATCATCGAATGTGCTCTCCCGTTTGTTCTCACTAGCAAAGAATTCTTCAAAATCAGTTCTATTCTCTGACATAAATTTGCAAATACGTCCACGAAAAGTTTCTCTAACTAATCGATTGACTTTATGGTCTTCAAATAGTTTAGTGCAGGAAAAAGGGTTATATGCCTTAATTAAATTTTTTACATGTTCTTGTTGAGCGATTTCTGTTTCGCCAAATAATTTAATAAATCGCTCTTGAAAACTATGATCATCAAAAGTAGGGAGTAGGTAAGCTAATGCGGCTGCCCAATATAAACAGCTATTATCATGAGGGACGTCTATTTCTACCTGACTATCTTTTAAGCTAGGTGGTTGCAATTCAATCATAGGTACTCCGAAAATTTAAGCTATTTTTGCTGGCGAGACAATTTAACTATTAGGCGCAAATAATGCACGAATAAATGTTTTTATAAAAGTGTGATCAAAGCTATTAACTAATATAAAAAGCCTATCAAGCCGATAGCTTTTTTTAGGATGAATTAATTTCATAAACCCTGTTAGACTAATTTTGTTAGTTATTTAATGCAAGGAGAAAAAATAGTATGAAAAAATCCGTAAAAATTTCACTTTTATTAGCTTGTTCTTTAGTTGTGCCTTTGGCTTATGCTGAGACAACCATCCCCATGTATTTAGTTGCTCCGCAAGGACATGGCAAAGAAATTGGAACCATCAGTGCTACAGATAGTCCTTATGGTTTAGTGCTTACACCGCATTTGACAGGGTTGACGCCTGGCCTGCATGGTTTTCATGTGCATCAAAATTCTTCCTGTGAAGATAATGGCATGGCGGCAGGCGGTCATTTAGATCCCGAAAAAACAGGTAAACACTTGGGGCCTTATAATGCAGGTCACTTAGGTGATATGCCAGCGCTATATGTAGATAAAGAAGGCAATGCTACTTTACCTATACTTGCGCCGCGTTTAAAAGAAGTTGATTTAAAAAACCACGCATTAATGATCCACGCAGGTGGTGATAATTATTCCGATCATCCACCCTTAGGCGGTGGTGGTGCGAGAATTGCTTGTGGAACCGCAAAATAAAGTAGTTTTTCAGTTATTCTCGCTGAAACAGTGGGAATAACTTCCTATCTAAAGATTTATTCGCATACTTTCAGACTGTTAAAAATGACAGTTGTCGCTTTAATCGAAGGCATACTACAATGACTGCATTGTAGGTGTTTTGGGTCAGTGTTTCTTATTATATCATTTAAAGATGGCGGTAATGTATGAAAAAAATCTCTTTGATCACCAGTGGTTTAATCGCGCTGAGCGCGTTAAATATCAGTGTGTCATATGCTGATACGATTGTTAATAAATCCCCTTTTTATTTTAACCTTAAATCAAGTAGCGGCACTTGTCCGCAGCAAATAGCGCCAGGGCAAAGCGCGCAGGTTAGTGGTTATTGTGGTTATTTGGTTTGTGCCACTAATCAGTATGATGCGAATGGTGGCTGTCAAGAGCTAGTAGGGGATGGTTCTGGTAAATTAACAGCAGGCGGATATCTTTCTTACGTGTCTGTTTCTACATGGGCGAAGCAATGCACTATTGGCGCTAGTTGGTTTCCTTACCAGTGCGAACTAGATGCTACTGGAAACATGAACATTAGCTACAAAACCATGACGCAGGTTTATTCCGCTGGCCCCAACGCCGGCCAACCCGTTACCTTGCCAAAAGTTGCCACTTATAATAGTGGTGTGGCTTTCCGGGGTATTAATGTTTCAGGCTTAGAATATGATGGTACTTTTTTAGATGCTTTATTTCAGCATCCTGATTTGCCTGATGTGCGCTATTTTGCTGCACAGGGAATGAATATGGTTCGCTTACCCATGCGTTGGGAATATTTATTAAGCGATGCGCATAATGCAGTGGAAAGTCATGATCCAAAGAGTGGCACCATTAACCAAATGTATCTAGATGCCGTTTATGATACCGTGCAAAAATATTTAAGCAGCGGTTTGAATGTCGATTTAGATTTACATAATTACATGCGTTTTTGTGCTACGGGAACAAGCGTAGGTCAGGGCAATGAACCGACTAACGCGGGCACCGCTGGCAATCAATGCCAATTAGTTACTGCGGATCAATTGGCCTCAATTTGGAATATGGTAGCTACCAAATTTGCGCCTTTAGCCAAACAGTATCCAAAGCAGTTAGTCTTTGAATTAATGAATGAACCTTTTTCAATCGATAATATACCTGCCCAACAATTAAAGGTGGAAGATTTATTTACCGCTGAAGTGGGTGCAATCAAAGCTATCAGAAATCAAGGCATCACCAATCTCATATTGCTCAGTGGCGATTATTGGGATCCCTTGCATGGTTGGGTAACTGAATCTCCATCCGCTGCTGATTTACCTAATGGTTCGGTATTTACTGCTGCCAATTTAGCATCGGCAGGCGTAAGTGACTTATCTAATATCGCCATTGATATGCATCAGTACTTTGATTCAAATTGGAGCGGTACGCATTCGGTGTGTCAGCAGTTTAGTTCCTATGCTGAGTTTGAACAAAAACTTGCCCTAACCGATGCTAAAGGTACGGATGTTTTTGGCAATTGGTTAAAAACTAATAGTATGAAAGTATTTTTAGGTGAATTTGGTGCTGCCGATAATGCAACTTGTAGCCAAGATATGAATTACATGCTGCAGTATGTTAATGAACATGCCTATAATCCACAAAACCCAGTGAACGGTGGATTTATTGGTTGGACGACTTGGCGAGCCAATAAACATGGTTATACGGGTTTTGGTGCCTTTAATTTCTTGCAGGCAGAAGACGATAATGTTTATGGTGGTAATGGCACACCGCAATATACGCAAGGCTATGGAATTGCGCCAGGCCAAGGTAATAACCTAATGACGGAAGTATTAAGTAAATATCTACAACCATCAGCTAGCCTTTCAAAATAAACCAACAGCGCCAGCCTAATTAAGCTGGCGCAAACGGTGCAGTAGTAAGTATTTGCTGATTTTTTTTAACGTGATACAGTAACGGCACTAAAAATATCAGCAAAAACTTGAAAAATCATGAACGATCATATTAACAGCCGCCGGACATTCGCTATTGTTTCTCACCCTGACGCTGGCAAAACTACCCTGACTGAGAAGTTACTATTATTTGGTGGTGCCATTCAATTAGCAGGCACTGTCAAGGCGCGCAAATCTGCCCGTCATGCGACATCGGATTGGATGGAACTGGAAAAGCAGCGTGGTATTTCGGTTACGACCTCGGTGATGCAATTTCCTTATCAGGGCCGTATCGTCAATTTATTAGATACTCCAGGCCATGAAGATTTTTCTGAAGATACCTATCGTACCTTAACGGCAGTCGATTCTGCTTTAATGGTGATTGATGCCGCCAAAGGTGTGGAAGAGCGTACGATTAAATTATTAGAAATTTGTCGGGGTCGGCACATGCCGATTTTAACGTTTATTAATAAATTAGATCGCGAATGCCGTTCGCCGATTGAATTGTTAGATGAAATTGAACAGGTTTTTAAGATTCAATGCGCCCCCGTTACCTGGCCAATTGGTATGGGAAAGCAATTTAAAGGGATTTATCATCTATTAGAAGATGCCGTGTATTTATATCGCCATGGTCAAAATTTAAAAGTGCAAGAGGTTGCAAAAATTGAAGGATTAACTAATCCACAATTAGATGAAGCATTAGGTTATTTGGCGCAGGAACTCCGTGATGAATTGGAATTAGTACAGGGAGCCAGTCATGCTTTTGATCGACAGGCCTATCTTGCGGGTACTTTAAGCCCGGTGTTTTTTGGTTCGGCCATTAATAATTTTGGAGTTAGGGAATTATTAAATGCGTTTGTTGAATATGCTCCTTCTCCCTTGCCGCGTGCAACGGATGTGCGCATGGTACAGCCGGACGAACCTAACTTTACTGGTTTTGTATTTAAGATCCAAGCGAATATGGATCCCGCGCATCGTGATCGCATTGCTTTTATGCGCGTTTGCTCAGGTCATTATGAAAAAGGCATGAAAATGCGCCAAGGGCGTATTAATCGTGAGGTGCAAATTAATAATGCACTTACTTTTATGGCCGGGCAGCGTGAACATGTTGAAGAAGCTTGGCCTGGCGATATTATTGGTTTGCATAATCATGGAACTATTCAAATTGGTGATACGTTTACTGCCGGTGAAAATCTGCGGTTTTTAGGCATTCCACATTTTGCGCCGGAATTATTTCGCCGCGTTCGTTTAAGAGATCCACTTAAGGCCAAGGCTTTATTAAAAGGTCTTACTCAGTTATCTGAAGAAGGTGCAACCCAAATATTTCGTCCGCTAAATAGCAATGATCTTATTTTAGGTGCGGTAGGCATTTTGCAATTCGATGTGGTCGCTTATCGATTAAAACATGAATATAACGTCGATTGCGCTTATGAAAATATTAATGTGTATGTGGCGCGCTGGGTGCAAAGTGATAATCCAAAGCGTTTTGAGGAATTTAAGCAAAAGGCACATGATCAACTTGCCTTAGATGGTAGCGATCAATTAACTTATCTCGCGCCGACCCGCGTCAATTTAAATCTAATGCTTGAACGTTGGCCTGAAGTAAAGTTCTTGGAAACACGAGAACATTAATTAAGAGTAAATAATTATTTGTTATGAAAACATCAATCAGCAATCGTCTTTGGGATATTCCTGCTAGCGTAAAATTTATGTTAATAGCAGCCGCTATTATGCTGTTATTTATGTTGGGCGCACGTGATTTGTGGACGCAGGAATGGCGTTGGGCCAACATTAGTTGGTATATGATTTATAGTGGCGATTATTTACACCCGTATCTTGCTGAGCATGCTTATTATGATAAGCCCTTGCTTTCTTATTGGTTGATGATTGCATTCAGTAAATTAATAGGAGGATTGTCCACGTGGGCGTTGCGCTTATCTCCGGCATTAGCAGGGATAACCACTATTTATTGCGTTTATTGGTTGGGTCATCACTTAGTTAATAAAAAGACCGGTTTAATTGCCGGTTGGATGTTGATAACCACGTTCTATTTTATTTTTTGGGGACGAGTTGCCAATTCCGATATGCTGAATTTAGCAGGAACGCTGTTAGCCATTGTTTGGTATTTTGCTAAACGTGAACAACCCGGGTTATTCAATTACACCATTTTCTTTTTAATTATTGCCGTTACTTCTTTATTAAAAGGATTATTAGGCGCTGTAATTCCATTAATAGCGATCTTGCCCGATTTAATAAAAGATAATCGCTGGAAAATGCATTTAAAGCTGAGTTTAATTCCTGCATTGATTCCAGCAATGCTGGTTTATGTATTGCCTTTTTGGGCGTCGACGCATTTTGGTGGTCAGCATTATGCTGAAAGTGGTTTGTATGAAGTGTACCGAGAAAATGTAGTACGTTACTTTGATCCCTTTGATCATAAAGGGCCTATCTATACTTATCTTGAATACTTGCCCGTTTATATGTTGCCTTGGGCGTTCTTTTTTATTCCTGCTTTAATGGCATTGCGCAACCGCTGGCAAGCCATGAGTTGGAAGGCAAAATGGATGGTATGGAGTACGCTATTAATATTTTTATTTTTCACGTTAAGTGGATCACGCCGCAATTATTACACCTTGCCATTAGTGCCGTTTGCAACATTAATGACAGCTGAATGGATAGCCTCAGGAGCGGCAACCTTAGCGAAACGCTATCGTTATGCAGGCATCATGGCTATCGTCAGTTTTATTTTATTATTCTTAAATTTTGGAGTAATTCAGCCACTTTATTATTATGGTGGCAGTCGCGCTTTTGGCAAAACATTGCAAACGCAAGCAAGCCACATTCGGCCCTGGTCAGATTGGAATATTGTTTTTTTAGATGCCCGCAGTAAATTAACCTTCTATTTAAACCCGGCAAAACCCATAAAAATTTTAGGTTTACCGGAACAAGGACCTAACCATTTAAAAATTCGTGAAAATTATACCGCTCAAGATTTTGTAAAAAGCTGGCCGATAATCTTAACACATCAGCCAGATACTATTTTTGTTACACGTAAGATGTATTTGGAAAAATTAAAACCTTATTTTAAAGGTTATCAAATTATTATTTCGCCAGGAACGCTGGGCGACCGTGTGTTAAAAACAAAAGATCAGGATGCAGCGGTTGCGTTTGTGCCAAATTTTAAATGAGACAGTATTCACCTTTTAATTGAAACGATGTCTATGAATCACACACACATTAAATAACCGCGATGTCGTTTTGCGTCGTCGCGGCTACGCTAGCTTGAGGAAGTATTTTCTATCTTTTAAGGGCAGGATTGTGACAGGCGATAGCGTCTGCATAAATGCCTACATTAATTGCAGGGACGCACACATAGTACTTATCCATTTTAAAACAAATTAATTTACTGACTATTTTTAATTCATCTAATTTAGCTTTAACGGTTAAGGCCTTTTGTTCTGAGTCACAAAGTAAAACAGCATCTAACGTATATTCAGGATGAAAACGCATTTTTGCGACAAAGCTAAATCCTATTTTTTCATTTAAAATAATTAGATTTGCTGAGGAGATATTCTCTGTGGTTTTATAAAATTCACCCACTGTTTTGCTGTGCTTAAAAAAGGCTGTTATCGCAGAGGCGGGCGCTATATTATTATTTTGATTACTAACGATTTGATATTTAATAAAGCGTGCCAAGACATTTAAAGTAGGGACGTGATTTTCGACTCTAATGGTTTTTGCAAATTTCGCAATGACAGCGTCTTCAACTACTTTTTGTGTAAGAGAAGATTGATATTCTGAACATGTGTCAATAAATATTTTACTCAATGTTGGAATGAAATATTTTTCTTCTTTACCATCGTAGCCTAAAAAATACTTTGGCTTTTGGTCTTTATCTAAAGCTACTACATCGCGAATGGCATCGTGCGGTGTTTTTTCTAAGCTGCTGATAGCATGTATAGCTCCGGTTTCTATATTAAACACAAAGTTTACCAGTTTAGTGTCTCGATAGATTTTTTTGGCGCTGTAGCTTATGTCAAAAAAATTGAATCCTGCTTGGCTGAACACTTGCGGTAATAATTTTTTAAAATCTTCTTCATTTTTCACATGTTCTTTGAATATTTTTTCAAACATTGCAGATTGATCGCGCATAGATTTTTTTGGCATTTCAGTAATATTAATCAGCAATACTATTAATGATTGTAATAACTGCGATTCGTTTACTGCGCGTTCTTTAAGGTCGATTATTTTAACTTGCGGATAGTCGCCAATATTAATTGGCTTGTCGTAAAGATATTTGCTCAGTATATTAGCTTTTTCAAGTATTTTATTATAAACAAATTCATATCTATCTTCTTGCTTGAATTCGTTGCAGGACATTAATTTTTGTGACTCAATGACAATATTAATTTTAAATTCAAAAGCTGTTTTGGATAATTCATTAATGATATTTTCAAGCTTGGCTTTAGACGTGGCACTGTCTTTAACTCCGCCTGCCAAAGTAACGCTTACGCAATTTTTGTAGTTAAACTTATTTAATAAGGCCGTAAAATTGATATTCGCCGTATCGTCTACATGAAC
>CAIUAS010000256.1 GCA_903897205.1 uncultured Gammaproteobacteria bacterium | reverse complement strand
TCAGCTAAAAACTTATCATAGAACTCTGTCGGCCAGTTTATTTTAGATTCAATATACATAGCATCTTCAAGAATTTTTCTTAGATTAGAAAAATCAAACTTTTCTATTAATTCTTTAACCTCACTCATAAAACCCTTATAGAGCGCCTTATAGCTTCCTGCTTTTTTTAAAAATTCGTCTAATATAACGTCGCCTAATATATTTTCCATTAGCCCTTGCCATTTTCGCTCATCAAGTTCCTGGTCAAAAGGCGAAAAAAGACTATTATTATTGCTACCATTTTGCATACTTACCCCCAAATTATATTATTATTTTTTTAAATTTACTCGCACTAAAAACACATGTTTAATTTTTATTAACACCCACCCTGGCAAAACGTCGCTTGCCTACTTGATAAACATGGATATTACCGGTTGCAACCAGTAAATTAATATCTTCCACTTTCACGCCATCAATTTTCACTGCGCCTTCTTTAATTAATGTACGTGATTCAGAAGTGCTTTTAGTTAAGCCCGCTTCTTTTAAAAGATTAGCCAGTGGTATTGTTTCCGCGGGCGTGGTGAGTGTCACCTCAGCCATATCGCTTGGCATTTCACCTTTTTTAAAACGTTGCTCAAAATCAGCTAGCGCCGCTTCTGCCTGAGTTTTATCGTGAAAACGCTCAACTATTTCCAAAGCCAGTTCTACTTTAAAATTACGCGGATTAGCAACGCCTTGGTTTGCATCCACTTGCATTTTAACCATATCGGCAGTTGATTTTCTTAACGATAATAATTCAAAATACTTCCACATTAATTCATCTGAAATCGACATGATTTTACCAAACATATCTTTTGCGGGTTCATCGATTCCAATGTAATTCCCTAATGATTTAGACATCTTTTGCACACCGTCCAACCCTTCTAATAACGGCATAGTAAGCACCACTTGCGGCGCTTGGCCAAAATGTTTTTGCAATTCTCTCCCCATCAATAAATTAAACTTTTGATCGGTTCCGCCTAATTCCACATCTGCTTTTAACGCCACCGAATCATAACCTTGCAATAAAGGATATAAAAATTCGTGAATCGCAATAGGCTGGCCATTCGTATAGCGCTTATGAAAATCGTCGCGCTCTAACATACGCGCCACGGTGTGAGTAGCGGCTAATTTAATTAAATCTTGCGGTGATAATTTATCTAACCACTCTGAATTAAAACGCACCTGAGTCAAATCAGGATCTAAAATTTTAAATATCTGCTCTGCATAAGTTTTAGCATTCGCCGCCACTTCAGTGGGCGTTAAAGGCGGGCGCGTGGCATTCTTGCCGGTGGGATCACCGATCATGCCAGTAAAATCACCAATTAAAAAAATCACTTCATGCCCCAAGCGTTGAAACTGACGCAGCTTGGTAATTAATACGGTATGGCCCAAATGTAAATCTGGCGCTGTGGGATCAAACCCTGCTTTAATACGCAGCGGTTTACCACTCGCTAATTTTGTTTTTAATTCTTCTGGTAATAATATTTCATGACTACCACGTTGGATTTCTTCAAAAGCAGATATTGTCATAGTTATTTTTCAATGAGGTGGTTGTGTCGATCGCTTGCGGCCGGGTTTATAATTATAAAAGTGAAAAAAACAAGCTAAATATATCAGTTAAATTTAATTTTTGCATTTTTATCTAAAACGAATTGCACCGCATATAAAGACGAGAAAGCCACAGGCTTTATTCATGGCTATTTACCCGACGATCACGCCTAAAATTAACCAGAAAAAACCTTTCGCAAACCACCTAACACATGAGTATAATGTGCGATTTATTTGATTACGTTCATTTGGAGACCGTTATGGCAACTTCCCCATCCAATCGCCAAAAGCTTGGTTTATGGATGTTAACAGCATTAGTTGCTGGCAACATGATAGGCTCAGGCGTATTTTTATTACCTGCTTCACTAGCAAGCTTTGGCAGTATTGGCTTACTTGCCTGGGTATTTACCTCTATCGGCGCCGTATTATTAGCGCTTGTTTTTGCCAAGCTAGGCAGCGTCATGCCAAGAATCGGCGGCCCTTATGCCTATTGCCGCGAAGGCTTTGGTGAATTTATTGGTTTTCAAATGGCATATAACTATTGGATAGCGCTCTGGGTTGGCAATGCCGCCATTGCGGTCGCTTTTACCGGCTATCTTAGCGTATTCTTTCATCCTCTTTCTGGTGATGCCAAACTTTCCTGTTTGGTAAGTATTGCCATCGTTTGGCTCATGACCCTCGTTAATATTTGCGGCGTAAGACGCGCCGGCCTCGTGCAACTGGTCACCACCGTATTAAAATTATTGCCCTTATTATTACTAGCCACCATTGGTCTCTTATTCATACAACCACACAATTTAGCCCAATTTAATATTTCAGGAAAAAGCGACTTTACTGCCTTAACGGGCGCAGCCACTTTAACATTGTGGTCTTTTATCGGTTTAGAATCCGCGACCGTGCCAGCCAATGATGTAGAAGATCCACAACGTAATATCCCAAGAGCCACTATTTACGGCACCCTGATCACGGCATTAATTTATATCCTCAGCAGCCTGGCAGTGATGGGCATGGTGCCACTCGATAAACTAGCGCATTCTAGCGCCCCTTATGCGGACGCCGCACGAATCATGTTTGGCCCCATCGGTAGTCTAGTTATTGCTGCCGGCGCAGTTATTTCAACTTTCGGCGCACTCAATGGCTGGACCTTATTGCAAGGCCAAGTACCACTAGCAGCCGCACGCGATGGTATTTTTCCGCCGGTTTTTGCTAAGGTATCTCAGAATGGCACCCCAGTTTGGGGCTTAATCATTTCTAGTATTTTAATTACCTTATTATTATTATTAACCTTAAATCAAAGTCTGGTTAAACAATTTACTTTTATTATTTTATTAGCCACGCTGGCCTCATTAATTCCTTATCTATTTACTGCGATGGCAGAGTTACTTATCTTCATAAAAGATCGCGAAAAATTTAATGGCAAGCGTTTACTGGGTTCAAGCATTATTGCCATCCTGGCAAGCGCTTATGCATTATGGACAATCATAGGATCTGGCGAAGACACCGTATTTTACGGCACTTTATTATTATTTAGCAGCATCCCTATCTATGTTTGGATGAAATGGCGCGTAGCTAATACCGCAGCAACCAGCAATAATTAAATGCTAATGCAAGGGTAGATTGGGTTGCGCTGCGGCGCTTAACCCAATCTACTACGCATCTATATGACAATTTCTAGCGAAACGAATTTAATAGTAGAGGCTAAACCTTGCGTACCAAATTATCCGTACTTATTTTATTTTTCATAAGCTTATTCAGCTTATCTCCTCTACCCCTTTTGGCCGATGTTAATAACCTTTCTTATCAGTATAATCAGTCACCCCAGTTCATTACCGCCTCTCATCAGCTTTCGATTGAAAATACGCGCAATAGTTTATTAGCCAATAAACTAGCCGCCCTGCGTCAGCAAACAGCCACTAAAATTACAACCGTTACGCCCGATTTATTAAAGCGGGCTGATTTAACCGCCACGTTAGCTAAAACTGATCTCGACAGTGTCAACTTAGCACTCACCAGCATTCAAGAAGAATTAAGCGTTACTCAAGATGATATTAATTCGCTGAATAATGAATTAAAGGGAATATTACCCAAACAAAATGAACTGCAACAACAATTGGATATTCAACAACGCTTACGAAATATCCAAACCCAACGGATTAAGGTTTTACAAAAAACGCAAAATTTAGCTCAACAAACCTTACAGGTGGCCGAAGAATGGAAAACTCAACTACAAACTATTTACCAACACCAGCAACAACAGCAACGCCAACAGGCGCTTGATCAATTAGCCATCACACTACAACAAGAACAGCAAAGTTGGTTGGAGCGGCTTGCCGAGTTAAATAAACAATTACAAACCAGTGGCTCTTACGGATTATTAAATAGCTCAACCTATACCAATTTAGAAATCGGCATTTTAGAAGCTGAAGAGCGTAGCAATCTTACCCAAATACAATTAGAAATCGTCAAGCTACGCAATAATTTAGAAAATTTAAGTCTCACGCCAAATCAACTTTATTCATTGGGTAACTTAAATCACTTTAAACATCAAACCGATAATATTACTACGCAACTAGACAACATTAGAACGCTCCTACAAAATAAAATTATCTTACTGCAAAAACGCAGCAATATTATTTTACAAGGCTTGCAAAATGGCATTATTAACAAAAGCGATGGTAATAGTAATTTAACTATCCTCTACAACCTAAATGCCAATTATCAAAAACAACTCAATAACACGATCACTCTAATTGCGAAAACTCAAAATGTTAACACTGAGATTAAGCGCCAATTAAATCAACAAATTGCTAGCCGCCAAGGCCTACCTGGTTTTGATCCACAAGCGTGGGAATTATTGGGTCAACACTTATTAGAAATTCCTACTTTAACCCTACAAGCATTACATAATTTACAAAAACCTATACTCGCCGCTTTTCAAATAGCCAACGCATGGCAATGGTTAGGTTGGTTTTTTTATTCTAGTGCTTGGTTACTAGGCTGGTATTGGCTAAAACGTTATTTAACTATCGGCGTTCGCCGTTTTGAAAAACGCAAGCAAAGCGTCTTAACAAGCAATCTCTTTTTAGTGTGCTTGCGGCTGTTAAAACGTTACTTAGCGGGCTTCATGCTAATGGCGGTGTTAATTAGCTTACCTGTTGTCTCAGGCCTGCCTCTTCAGGCGTTTGGTCTTATTATTAGTCTGCTCATTGTGATATTTGGTTTTAATTTAGTAACCGGCTTTGCGCGAATTATTTTATTAGAAAATACTACTGACAAGAGTGGGCATGACGTCCAACTTTATCATCGCTTAAAATGGGCATTAATAGCGGGCGGGCTTATCACCACCGTAACCGTGCTCGTGCATCAACTACCAGTCGCTTTTGGCATACAAGATCTTTTCGATCGCTTATTCATGTTATTTTTATTGGCCGTTGCGTTAGTATTATTGCGCGCCTGGAAAATCGTCCCTGCCTTATTAAACCCTTATTTAGAAGATAAACGGCCTTATTTAAAGCAAGTAGTCCGTTGGCTCAGTTTATTAATTCCATTAACCATCTTATCCAATGCTTTAGTCGGTTTAGTCGGTTATGTCGTCTTGGCATGGAGTATCGCGGCGTATCAAGGTTTATTTCTGATCGTATTAACGGCCTATCTCATTGCCCGGGGAATTATAGGCGAATTAATGAGTTTTGTTGCCGCCAAAATGATCCGCCATCTGCGCAATGGTTGGTTATGGAGTGAAGCTTTATTAAAACCGCTCCATCAAATTTTAAAACTCGCTGTACTCATCGGCGCAGTAGCCATGTTATTTACATTATATGGCTGGGGCAATCAGTCATGGCCGGTGACTAAATTAACCGAGTTAGTAAATCTTCGTTTATTTACCCTGGCAGGCAGCACCATTACCATCATTAGTTTATTCGAATTATTTTTTATCATCGCCATATTAATATGGGCCGCTCGCTGGAGTCGTGAATTTACTTATCGCTGGTTATTTGCTCGTACCAAAGATTTAGGCTTGCGTAATAGTCTAGCAATTTTCAGCCAATACCTCGTTGTCATTATTGGAATATTAGTCGCCTTAAAAGTCATTGGAATTAACCTCACCGCTTTAACTGTGGTAGCGAGTGCTTTCGCTTTCGGTGTTGGTTTAGGGTTACGGGATTTGGCTAATAATTTCATGTCCGGTATTTTGCTTTTAATTGAAAGGCCCGTACATGTAGGTGATTATGTTACGATGGCTAACTTGGAAGGTGAAGTCATTCATATAGGCATGCGCGCCATCACGATTACCACCGATGATCATCAAGAATTACTCATCCCCAATTCGATAGCATTCAGTCAACCTTTTATTAATTGGACACACCGCGATAGTATTATACGAGTCCCTATCGTTATTAAAATTGCACGTATGGATGATCCGCACCATGTTAAAACCATTATTTTGGAGGTTTTAAAATCCATACCAAAGATTTTAACTAACCCAGCACCTAATGTATATCTTAAAGAAATGGCTGAAGTGCTATTAAAGTTTGAACTGGAATATTACGTTGATATACGAACTATTCCATCTCGCTCTTCTGTGCGTTCACAATTTTTGCTGGCGCTATGGGATAAGTTCCAAGCAGAAGGCATTCATGCGCCTGAATATCCACATGAAATTATTTTGCTTAATCAGGATAAACATGAATAAAAAATCACACTCTACTATTATTTTCACCGGCGGCGGTTCTGCCGGACATGTCACGCCTAATTTGGCATTGATTAAACGTTGTCAGCAAAACGCGTGGGATATTGCTTATATCGGTTCTGCGAAAGGCATTGAAAAACAAATTATTAATCGAATTAATGTCCCTTACTATTCCATTGCAACCGGCAAATTGCGGCGTTATTTTAGCTGGCAAAATTTTTTAGATCCTTTCAAAATAATAGGGGGCATTGTTCAAGCATTTTTTATTTGTTGGAAATTAAAACCTAAAGTGGTTTTTTCAAAAGGTGGCTTTGTCGCCTTTCCCGTGGTGGTGGGCGCTTGGTTAAATCGAGTTCCTGTGATTTGTCACGAGTCTGATTTAACACCTGGCTTTGCCAATCGTTTAAGTTTTCCTTTTGCCAAATTAATTTGCGTCACCTTTGCTGAAACCAAGAAATATTTTAAAGATCAGCAAAAAGTCAGGGTCACCGGCACTCCGATCAGAGAAAATTTATGCCAAGGCGATGCTGAGAAAGGCCGCGCTTTATGCGGTTTTAGCAAAGAAAAACCCATTATGCTAGTCACTGGCGGCGGTTTGGGTGCTGATCCTATTAATTTAATCGTGCGCAAAGCATTACCTCAATTATTAACCGATCTTCAAGTGGTGCATTTATGCGGCAAAAACAAAACGGATCCTAATTTTGATAATAGAGCGGGCTATAAACAATTTGATTATATCAACGAAGAAATGGCCGATTTATTTGCTTGCGCCGATTTAGTAATTTCACGCGCAGGCGCAAACGCCATTTATGAATTAATCACCTTGCGCAAACTTAATCTACTGATTCCTCTTTCGAAAAAAGCTAGTCGAGGCGATCAATTATTAAATGCACGCTATTGCCAAACTAATGGTTTAAGTGAAGTTTTATCCGAAGAAGATTTAACAGAACAAACTCTATTAAACGGCATCAGCAAACTGAATAGCGCCAGAAACGTATACACTCAACGCCTAACGAATTTTTCATTACCTGATAGCACGAATATTATTTACAAGCTGTTTTGTAACGTTTTAAAATAATGCTGTTATTTTTTGTTCTGCATCATAAATACCATTGAAACATAATAAAAGTTGCATTTCATATCATACCTTACTAAAATACAACATATATTATGTAACACATGCTATATGTAAGGCCATGTAATGGATGGGAAAACGGTTATCAAAATATTAGAGCAGCATGGTTTTAAGTGTCTGCGAATCAATGGCAGTCACTATATTATGAGCAATGGCCACTGCAAGCCCTTCCCTATTCCAGTCCATGGCAAAAAAGATTTACGAATCGGTACGCTTAAAAGTATCGAGCGATTATCAGGGGTAAAGTTAAAATGAGCGAAACAATTGATTTGACTTATTATGCCCAAGTCGAAAAAGAAGACGACGGCTATTTAGTAACCTTTCGTGACTTTAATAATATTTTTACGGAAGGTGACACCTTAGAAGATGCCTTGCATAATGCTCAAGAAGCCTTAGACGGTGTATTAATGGAAATGGCTAAAGGTGATTATAACATCGCTTTGCCATCAGCTAAACAAGCGGGTGATTACCCTATTCCCTTAAGCCCTGACGTAGCCGCGCCTTTATTGCTGCATATTCTACGTCATAAATGCGATAAAACCATGACAGAAGTCGCGGAACTCATGCATGTACCCTATCAACAATATCAACGCTTAGAGCACAATGGTAATATGACGCTTAAAAGCTTAAAACGAGCAGCAGCAGCAATGGGCGGCAGAGTCGAAATCAAGCTGTATATGGATAATGACGTACCACAAGCGCCTTCCCATTAAACCGCTGCACGACGAGCTTTCCGATAAAATTCGCGATAGCGTTCCACTCAATACTAAGAGTACTAAAAATGCCAAACCATACCGCGAGTGACTATATTAAATTATTGAAACTTCACCCACATGTAGAAGGCGGTTATTTTGCTGAAGTCTATAAATCAGCGGATAATGTTAAGCCCATCGATGCGGCAAGATATGAAAATGAAGAACGCTGTGCGGGCACCTCAATTTTTTTCTTACTAGAAAAGGACGATTTTTCAGCATGGCATGCTTTGCGTTCAGATGAGATATGGCACTTTTATGATGGCAGCCCTGTTCAAATACATGTGATTGACCCTAAGACTCACAAACTAACTACTTATTTACTGGGCAATCCTACACAAGATGCTAATGCTATTTTTATAGTTGCCATTAAAGCGGGCTGTTGGTTTTCAGCAGAAGTAAAAGATAAAACTTCTTTTTGTTTAGTGGGATGCACGGTTAATCCAGGATTCGATTATAAAGATTTTCAACTAGCAAATCGTGCTGCTCTCTCAGGTGAATACCCTGCTTATAAAGATATTATTGAAAGATTAACACGCGTTACGGCTAACGATTTCTCAAGCCTACTTCCCCCGCTCAAACATATACAATAAATCCACCCCATTACCCACGCTGCTGGTCGTGCTTTGCAAGGTCCAGTATTTACTCAAAAAATAACGCAATTGTAAGGTGTTGAGGGATGCTAAAATGCCGATGCTATAACTGATATATAGTCTTGGTGACAAAGCTTTTCCTAACACCAACGCCGTATTTTGCTGAGTTTGATTAGTCGCGGGATTCAAATAAGAGCTTGATTGAATATTAAATTCGACGCCAACTGTTTTTTTTAATTCTTGCACCACATCTTTAATTTGGCTGGCACCGCCAAAGTTTAAACTGGAAGCGGCATTAAATAATAAACCAGCGCTGCCAGAGCCTAATTGGCTTGCCGGTTGTCCGACAATTAAATACGATAAAATATCCGTTTGATTTAAAATCGATGGTTCGGAAAATAAGGTAATTTGCGGGTTTTTAATATTACCTTGCACATTAACACCTACGATAATTTTTATAGTTTGGCCTTGCAGCACTGCCATGCTACTTAAGTCAGTATTTGTAGGCACAATATCGCCCGCCGTGGTTGGCGTAGTAGGGATCGCTTCTACGGGTTTAACTGCTTGAATATTTAAAATAGGATTTTCCACAGCGCCATTAAAATTAATTCGTGAACCTGAGCGAATAGTAAGGGTTTGACCATAATAGGTATATTTCCCTTTATGAAAATCAATTTGTCCCAACCCGGTTACCGCATGATTAGGTGCATCATTCAGTAAAACTTGGCCATGTAATTGGGTTGTTAATCCTTCATAATTTAATTGAATATCATTGCCTAATTTAAGCTGTATTTGGGCATAAAATGGCAAATGATAAGATGGTTTTTGCTTTTTATTGACGAAGACCACATCTTTGGACAAAGTAATTGCTTCACCTTGATTAACGCCGCCTAACATTAAACGTGATTTAGGCACCGTGATACTGCCCGTTAATGTTAAGCGTTTATTTTTATAGTTAGCTTGCAAATCAGGCGTGGCAATAATTTGATAATGCTCCGTATCACTCACCGTAATATTACGGCCTGTTAATATAATACTGCTGGGATAATCAGTTTGATGCAAAGCGGTGTTACCTTTTAAATATAATATGCCCTGCCCTGATTGGGCCTGACCTGTCCAGTTGATTATTCCGGCAGGATTACTTTGTGCTTTCAAATAAATAGCGCGAATCTGCAAATTTAACTCAGGCACATCCACACGCGCATTGGCTAAACTGATAGCGCCTAAGCACACTGGCTTCGCATAAGTGCCTGCTATTTGTAAATCAGCGCGTAATAAACCCTGCACATTTTGCAGGCTGGATATAGAACTTAAAAAAGGCGCGATTTGTTGTATCGATAAACTTATTTTTCCTTGCACCGGTTGTTGCGGTTCCAATGGCGTTAAAAATTGATAGTTTGGTAACTGGAAATTGACTGTTAAATATTGCTGCGCATTTAAAATTAAGCGACCTTGCAGCATAAAATCTTTGGCTTGTTGATAAAGATTAATCGTACTCGCTTGCCAACTGAATGTACGCATTTGGGTATCACTCGAATACCGAACAGCACCTTGGGCTATTTGAATATTAAGCGTTTGCTGAGCACGCTTAAGCACCGCCTTTAATTGAACGGGGGAGAAATGATATTTCTTAATTTTTAAGTCATTCAATTGAACTTGTAATTGTGATTGCCCTGCTTTAGTGAAATCAGCTGCCAGTCGTGCCTTTAATAGCGAAAATCTTGCCGCATTCCAGCGTCCTTGTTTAACATTAATATCCGCTATTATACGCGGTGTTTTATAATCCCCATTAATATTTCCTTGCGCAACAATATCGCCCTGATAGTTTTTTTGACTTGGCACTAAAGTAGCTTTTAAATGCCAATTCAATGCAAGCAGCGGATTTAGTTGCCCTTGTGCTTGCAAACTAAAGGTATTAAATAAATAATTTTTATAATGTAATTTTGCGGCTTCTATTGTTAACACTGAATTCATATGCGGCGTTAAATCGGTAGCAAGCTGCACTTGCAAATGCGCCGCTTTTATTTCATTGGCGGTTAAATCACTGGCATTAATATCTGCTTGAATGCGCGGCGTTAATCGCTCGCCTTGAATAACACCCTTTGCAGTTAATTGACCGCTGATAAATTGTAATATAGCCGCTAACTTATTCAGTGGCGCAGGATTGGCCACTGTTTTTTCCGCTGTTTTTTTAGTAATTATCTGATGCGGTAATTGTAGCTGCCATTGAATATTCCACTGCTTAACCAAACTACCCTGCAATGCCAATTGCAAACCACTCGGTTCTACTTTGATGTTTTGCAGTTGAATGTTTTTTATTTGCAAATGCTTGAGCCAATTAAAATTATTTTTCTTTTTTTTCTTATGCGACTCTGTATTAATCCGATGAATAGTAAAGCCATCGACTTGTAAATTATTAATGAGCACGTTGCCACTGAACAAAGCACTGGGCTGCCAATCGATATTAGCTTGTTTTAATTGAAAAGCGATTGCAGTATTTTGATATTCGATATTTTGCAAATGAATAGGGCCAATTAAACGGCCTTGTAATTCCAGCTGAATTAAACCTGGCGTAAAACGCTGAGCAAGCCAGGCCATGCTTTGCAAGCCTATATTAGTCGCAATCAATAAATAGATTAATAATAAAGGTAGCGCAAAAGTTAGCAAACTGCCCACTATAAAACGCAGCCGATGCACTTTCATCCGAGATCAGGCCCCATATTAAATTGAATTTGATTTGGCTGCCCAGGCTTACTTAAGGCTTTAGCAACCACCAATTCCATTGGCCCCACTGGCGATTTCCACACGATACCCGCACCGGCTGCTCGCATTAAACGCGCCGTGGTGTGATTAGTGGCATTGCCTGCATCATAGAAAACTGCCGCATTCCAATTGCCTTTAATTTTATGTTGATATTCCACGCTGCCCACCGCTAAATAGCGTCCTGGCCCCAAAGATTGGTATTTATAACCGCGTACACTTTGTGTTCCGCCCGCATAAAAACGCATTGATAAGGGAAAACCATTGAAATCATGCACACTGGTATAACCTAAATTACCGCGCAAAATAATACGGCTATTATTAGTCGGACTCGTAATATATTTTTCTTTAATTTCTGTTTGCACAAAACTAGTGCTAGAAACCAAGGTCTCTTTGGCACCCTGAACGCTAAAACTAAATTGCTGGCCTTGATGGGGATACAGTTCATTATCGGCTTTTAAATAAGTCCAGGTTATCCCAGGTATCAATAAATTAGCATGTTGCGTGGTTTGATCGGTAAATTGAAAATGCTCAAATAAATAATTAAGCCCATAAGTACGCTTCCAATCGCCACTGGCCTTGATATCAGCCGCCCCAAATTGCTCAGTAAAACTTTGGCCTTGATTAATGGCCGTGCGTAAAATACTCGTCGTTAAATTATATTGATCGGTGACAGGGTTTTTACCAGGAATACTATAAATAGCCTGCCAACTGCTTTGCACTTGCGACAAGCGCATTAATGTGGAAAAACGCTGCCCCGTTGCCGTCACTCGGCGCCAATCCCACCCTAGCGTTGCGCGCGCGCCGGTATCCGTTCCATAACCCAGCCCTAAAGTATATTGTTGAGGTTTGCGTGGTTTTAAGTTCACTTGAGTAGGCACATAATAATTTTCCGTTTGCTCGTGCTGCGCTTGCACAGAAACCAAGTGGAAATAATTACTATTAACCAAGTTGTCCTGAAACGTTAATAATTTTTTAGCCGAATAAGGCTCGCCTGCTTTAAAAGGCATAAAACGCCGCAAAAAACTTTCTGCGAAGGGATTTGCTGAAAAGGTAACCTCACCAAAATAAAAACGTGGGCCTGTTGCTAGTTGTAAAATAACCGTCGCCGTATATTTTTTTAGATCAATCTTAATTTCATGCTGCGCCAGCTGCGCACTCATAAAACCTTGCGCTTCTGCAACATTAAATATCCGCTGCTTTGCGCGATTATAAGCCGGCATATTTAATATTTGCCCTGCTTGGAGGGGGAAATTATTAAATAATTCCTGCAATTTAAAATCGTGTTGGCCTGGCCCTATCATTGATAATTGCACATGAGTAATCCGCAAGGGCTCGCCTGGTATTATGGTATAAGTGGCTAACCAATTATCGTCGTGCTGCGTTAAGCGCGCCTGCACATGCGCGTTAAAATAACCTAACGGCTGTAGTGCTTTAATAATTTCAGCTGGCGCTTTAAGATATCTTTGCTGAATAGCCTGAACCGTTAAAACCGTATCTTTAGCCGGCGTATCGGCATTGAGTTGATCTTGTGTATTCTTAAGTAATTTGCCGGTGATTCCATTAATTTGATATTGAAATAAAGTCGAAGCCTGCGCCAACGGACTTAGCAAGTAACTCAATAATACACTTGTATAAAGAACCCATTTCTTCATTTATTTAAAATACCATTTCTCTGAATGAGCGTATTCTAACATTATTATCGCTGCTTACGCAGTAACAACTAGGCTCGTGCTTTATTTTGGCTTATGCTCTTTAAGAAATAATTTAAAACACTCTAGTTAGAACACCATACGATCGCCTGGCGTTCTAACCAGCACAATCTAAACAACCAGGAAATCCTCATGCACTTTGCAAATTTAAAAATAGGACACGCCACACACACGGCGCAAGGCACTGGATTAAGCGTATTTTTATTAGAAAAACCGGCTCCCTGTGGCCATTGGCTATGCGGTTCTGCGCCCGCCATGCGCGACGTGAGTTTGTTAGATCCCGCCTGCACCGTCAATCAGATCGACGCATTATTATTTACTGGCGGCAGCGCATTTGGCTTAGACGCCGCCCAAGGTGTCATGCGCTGGTTAGCAGAAAATCAGCGAGGATTTCCCACGAAATATGGCAATGTCCCGATCGTACCCACCGCAAGCATTTATGACTTCTCAGTGAAAGGGATGCATATTCCCACCGCCGATGATGCCTACCAAGCTTGCGCCAATGCGCTGCAAAACAATCAACAAAGCGGCCAAATCGGCGCGGGCACCGGCGCTTCAGTCGGCAAATTAGTTTCCACTGCCAGCTCTATGTCAGGTGGTTTAGGCCATGCAAAAATCCAATGCCCTTCAGGATTGGAAGTATGGGCATTCACCGTAGTTAATGCCGTGGGCGATATCCTCGATCAAACCGGCACTATTATTGCCGGCGCCCAACAAGACAACGGCGAATTCATTAATCTTGCGCATCATTTAATGCAAGGCGGCACTACCCATACTCCACTCACTCAGCAAAATACCACTTTAGCCGCTGTTTTTACGAACGCTAAGCTTGATAAAAATCAATTAACCCGAATCGCGAAAATGGCAAGCGCTGGCTTTGCCCGCGCCATTACCCCCGCCTTTACAAGCTATGATGGTGATGCAGTATTTACTGTTTCCTTAGGTGATAAAATGTTTGATGAAATTACCATAGGGATCATATGCGCAACCGCGATTCAACAAGCCATTATTCAAGCAGTTAAAACAACGACTATAATTAAATAAAAAAGAGGGATTTATGCATACCATTCTCATTGCTGGTGCAGGTCGTATTGGCGCTTTAATAGCTTGTTTGCTAGCAGGCACTCAGGAATATGAAACTTATCTCATCGACATACAATTTAATAACGTAGAAATTAATGAACTGCAGAAAAAATTTCCGCACCTGCATACCCTGACAGCCGATGTACAAAATCAACCAATGATTGCCGATTTAATTAAACAGCATCATATTCAATCTATTATTTCTTGTTTACCTTATTATCATAATTTAATTCTTGTACAACTTGCCAAAAAATTTAAGTTAAATTATTTCGATTTAACGGAAGATGTCGCCGTTAGCAATGAAATTCAAGTCATTGCTAAAAATAGCCAAACTATTTTCATGCCTCATTGCGGCGTCGCGCCTGGCTTTGTTAATATTGCAGCGCATACACTCATGCAAAATTTCGATTCGTTAGACACCGCCAAATTAAGGGTGGGTGCTTTACCGCAGCATATTGATAATGAATTATATTATGCGCTGACTTGGTCAACCGATGGCTTAATTAATGAATATGGCAACACCGGGCACGCCATTGAAAATAATCAGCTTATCCAAACTAATCCATTAGAAGATCTGGAACATTTAATTTTAGATGGCGTGCAATATGAAGCATTTAACACCTCGGGCGGATTAGGGACATTAGCGCAAACCCATGCTGATAATATTACTAACTTAAATTACAAAACTATTCGCTATCCTGGTCATTGTGAAAAAATACGTTTTTTAATGCATGATTTAAAATTAAATCAGGATCGCAAAACGCTTAAAAATATTTTAGAGCACGCTATTCCTAGAACTCAGCAAGATGTGGTGATTATTTATATCGCCGTCATTGGCCAAAAAAACAAGCAACTTACCGAAGAAACTTACTTAAATAAAATTTATCCGCACACGATTGCCGACATAAATTGGTCCGCTATTCAAGTGGCTACCGCTACTAGCGCTTGCGCGGCGATAGATTTGGTACTGGCTAATAAACAATACGCTGGTTTTGTGTTGCAAGAGCAGATTCAATTAAATGAACTGCTGGCTAATCGCTTTGGTCAATATTATCAAAAATAAGTTTATGCAAACTTTATCAAAAAATCATATAATCCGCTTTCATTATAAAAACGGAGCCTCTTCTATGTCCAAAAAACTCGTCAAAGTTGCCATTACTGGCGCTGCCGGCCAAATTGGCTACGCCCTCCTATTTCGCATTGCTTCTGGCCAAATGTTCGGACCGGATACTGAAGTACAATTAAATCTACTTGAGCTAGAACCTGCATTGCCTAACTTATATGGCGTGGGGCTAGAATTAGACGATTGCGCTTTTCCTCTATTAAAAAAAGTGGTTTGCACTTCAAATGTAAAAGAAGCCATGCAAGATATTAATTGGGCATTGCTAGTTGGCGCGGTGCCTCGCAAAGAAGGCATGGAACGTTCCGATTTATTAGGTATTAATGGCAAAGTATTTGGCCCACAAGGTCAAGCTATTAATGATCATGCCGCTGATGATGTGCGCGTATTGGTGGTGGGTAATCCTTGTAATACCAATGCATTAATCACAATGAATCATGCTCCACGCGTATCACGCGATCGTTTTTATGCGATGACCATGCTAGATGAAAATCGTGCGCGCGGCCAATTGGCAATTCGTGCTGGCGTTCCAGTACGTGAGGTAACGCAAACAGTTATTTGGGGCAATCACTCCACGACGCAATACCCTGATTTTTATAATGCTAAAATCAATGGTAAACCCGCTTTAGAAGTTATTCCTGATGAAACGTGGTTACAAAATGAATTTATTCCATTAATCCAAAAACGTGGCGCTCAAGTCATTAAAGCACGCGGCGCTTCCTCAGCGGCTTCTGCTGCCAATGGCGTAGTGGATACCGTTAGAAAAATTATAACTGACACCCCAGCTGATGATTTCTTTTCAGTAGCGCTTTGCTCACGTGGCGAATATGGCGTCGATGAGGGCTTAATTTATTCTTATCCATGTCGAGTCACGAACGGCCAATTAACCGTGGTTACTGGCATTCAACACAATGCATTTGCCCAGGAAAAACTCCAAGCAACGTTGGCTGAATTACGTGCCGAACGTGATACTGTTAGACAATTGGGTTTAATTGAATAAATCATTGTTCAGCTAATCTTGATGCCGTCACAGTGGCATCAAGATTTTTATAAAAAACTCGGCCGCAAGCGGCCGAGTTTAAAATTATAAACATCATTATAGCCAAATTTCCACTACCGCCATCAGCGTTAACCCTGCTAATAATAGTAAAAACTCTACGAAATGATCCGTGTGTTTACTGCGACATAAGTGGCTAGTTTTATGCAAAGTAGCGATGTATAAAAACGTGCCTGCCGCTAACGCATTAAATATGGCGGCCATCACCAAGCCTCGATGGCTCTGCAAGTGATCGGCTAAAATAGAACCCAGCAAAACTCCCAACGGACTCATTAACGCCCATCCTAAAAATACCGGCATGCTGCGTGCTAAAGGCAAATGGCTACGCCCTAAACTTGCTGCCAAAGCAAAACTTTCTGAGCCTTTGTGAATGATGATGGCAATGAAAATAATAGTGATATCGGCCAGTGTCGTATTAATTCCTAACGCCGCGCCTTCTGTTAGCGCATGCACAGATAAAACAATCGGTAAAATATAAGGTACTAAGGTTTTCTGCTGCACATTCTGCGTATCGGCTTCGCCAACGTGTAGAATGACTTTTTCCAAAAACAATAAAAGAACAAATCCTAATACACATAATAGATTGGCATAGGGATAACTCAAATTTCCATAGGCTTGATATAAATCGGCTTGTGCATCTGGCAACATATGAAAAAAAGCAATTCCTAAAAACACCCCGCCAGCCAACGCTTCGCCTAATTCTAATAAATGGTAATTAGGATTGTGGCGGCATTTATACAGCGTTCTCACGCCAGCCACTAAACTGGTTATTAAAATAATAGCAGCCGCTAGTACCTTAAAAAGCAACAATGACATAATATAGGCTTCCTTAAGCGAATAGAGAATGGGTAAATGAGTGGTTATACTATACCCGTTCCGTCAAGAGTATCTTTAATGTATGGCTAAAGTAATTGCAATTGCAAATCAAAAAGGGGGGGTTGGCAAAACGACAACCTGCGTTAATCTTGCTGCTTCTTTAGCCGCCTTGAAACAACGCGTGCTGTTAGTTGATCTAGATCCACAAGGCAATGCTACCATGGGAAGCGGTGTAAACAAACACGAATTACACCACACCGTGAGCGATGCCCTTCTCGAAGAAACTACCTTTGAGAGTTTGTTACTTCCGACTGAAGCGGGTTACACCCTGGTTGCCTCTAATGGCGATTTAACGATTGCTGAAGTCGGCTTGCTGCAAATAGAAAATCGCGAACATCGCTTATATGAATTATTATTACCGCACCAAGCAGATTTTGATTTTATCTTATTAGACTGCCCACCTTCACTGAATATGTTAACGATTAATGCGTTAGTCGCTGCAGATTCCGTGTTAATTCCTATGCAATGTGAATATTATGCCTTAGAAGGTTTGAGCGGTTTGCAAGAGACTATCGCCATCGTGCAACAAGTGAATTCACGTTTGCAAATTGAAGGATTACTCAGAACCTTATTTGATGGTCGCAATAGTTTAGCGAAACAAGTATCAGAACAATTATTAGCGATTTTTCCTGATAAAGTTTTCAAAACCATAATTCCACGCAACGTTCGTTTAGCAGAAGCGCCAAGCCATGGGCAACCCGCCTTGCTATATGATGCGTGTTCCGCTGGCGCTGTCGCTTATTTAGCGCTCGCCCGAGAAATTTTATATGGGCGCGATGAGGAGCCACTTTCGGATAACGCGCAAGCAAATCCGCCAGAAACTCAAACTCCAGGATTATTAAAAGCACGCTCGCAAGGGCCTGTAAAAACTTAATTAATAGGTAAATCAACATGAAAAAGCGAGGACTTGGGCGTAATTTGGATGTTTTTTTAAGCCATGCCAAAATTGTTAAAACACCTGACGCGCCAACAGCAACAACTGCCCCCCTCGTTAGCACCGCTAATGAATTACGTCATTTGCCTATCGAAATATTACAACGCGGACGCTATCAACCCCGTAAAGATTTTGCACACGAACAACTGCAAGAATTAGCAAATTCTATTCGTTCTCAAGGCATCATCCAGCCCTTGATCGTGCGAAAAGTTGCAGACGATCGTTTTGAGATTGTGGCCGGCGAACGCCGTTGGCGCGCCGCTCAATTAGCGGGCTTAACAGAAGTTCCCACTATCATTAAAGACATCCCCGATGAAACGGCCTTAGCCGTTGCCTTGATTGAAAACATTCAACGTGAAAATTTAAATC
>CAIUAS010000255.1 GCA_903897205.1 uncultured Gammaproteobacteria bacterium | reverse complement strand
TTGAGGGTGACTTAATCCCCGCTGCATTAGAAGCGGCGCAATTATTTCCATTACGGGTGCCGCGAGGGTTTGTGGCGCGTATGCAAACCGGTAATCTTGCCGATCCTTTGTTAAAGCAAGTTTTACCTTTGGGAGTGGAGCTAGTAAAAGCTACGGGATATAGTGCTGATCCATTAGAGGAAATTAATGCCAATCCTATATCAGGGTTGCTTCATAAATACCATGGTCGTGTTTTACTAACAGTGGTGGGGGCTTGTGGCGTTAACTGTCGTTATTGTTTTCGTCGCCATTTTCCTTATGAAAAAAATAGCCCGGGTTTGGCAGGGTGGGAGCAAGCATTTAATTATATAGCCAGTGATAAAACCATTACAGAAGTGATCCTCAGCGGTGGCGATCCCTTGGTTGCCACCGATACTTATTTAAGTAAGTTAGTGGAAAAAATCGCTGCTATATCCCATGTTAAAACACTGCGAATTCATTCCCGTATGCCTATTGTGATTCCGGAACGTATTACGCCTGGTTTTTTGCAACTCTTTACGCAATCTCGTTTGAACCCGGTGTTAGTCATTCACTGTAATCATGCGCAGGAAATTAATGCAGACGTCAAGCAAGCTATGGAGCGATTAAAGCGGGCAGGGGTCACTTTATTAAATCAAGCGGTGTTATTAAGCGGGGTAAATGATTCAGCGGCTGCTTTAATTGCTTTAAGCGAGGCTTTATTTGAATCGCACGTGTTGCCTTATTATTTACACCTGCTTGATAAGGTGCAAGGGGCTGCTCATTTTGAAGTGGCGGAAGCACGGGCGCGGAAATTGCACTGGCAAATCACTCAAAGGCTGCCTGGTTATTTGGTGCCGAAATTGGTAAGAGAAGTATCCGGTGCGCCGGCCAAACTTGTAGTAAAATAAAGCATTGGCAGGGGGCCCAACGGTAAAAATGATTTTACCTTGTCCCTGCTTTAACACCTGTGACTCTTGTGCTATTATGGCCGCCATTCTGGTTATGCTCAAACCATAATCAGCTTTCGCAAGAAGTCTATTGAAACAAGAGTTTTGTGGTTTTTACCTTAGGGGTTAATAATGAAAAAAGACATCCATCCAAAATATGCTGAAGTGAAAGTGAGTTGTAGTTGTGGTAACAACTTTGTAACACGCTCTACTTATGGTAAGCCCGATCTTCAGATTGAAGTTTGTTCAAACTGCCATCCTTTTTACACCGGCAAGCAAAAAGTCGTGGCCAGTGATCGCGTACAGCGCTTTAAAGATCGCTATAAAAAAGGCGGCATCAGTATCAGTGATGTAAACAGCAGTACACCTGCGGCGTAAGTAATTTAAGCATTCATAATGCTGAATTGCGCAAGGAATATTTAATAAATAATAGGGCAGCTTAAACCAAAGTTGCCCTTTTCTTTTTGAACTTAATTGAAATGTGGTGATTATGAGTAAAAAAGGTTCTATTTTCGCATGGCTAGTTTGTGGGCTGGGAGCTCTTTTTTACTGTTATGAATATTTTCTTCGCGTAGCGCCTAGTGTAATGACCCAGGAATTGACGCAGTCTTTTAATATAGGTGCGCCAGCGCTAGGGAATTTAGTGGCTTTTTATTATTATATCTATACGCCTATGCAATTGCCGGCTGGGTTATTAATGGATCGTTTTGGGCCTCGTCGTTTATTGGCGTTAGCTGCCATAGTCTGCGCGTTTGGTTCGTGTATGTTTGCTCAGGGAAGTATCCATTTGGCTATGCTGGGACGTTTATTAATCGGTTTTGGTTCTGCATTTGCTTTCGTAGGTACTTTACGTTTAGCCGTTTCGTGGCTGCCTGCTGAACGGTTTTCCTTAGTCACAGGCTCGGTCGTTACTTTAGGAATGTTGGGCGCGATGGGGGCTGATATTTTATTAAGCCATTTAATGCAATTGTTAAATTGGCAAAACATTATTTACCTATCTGCCATAGCCGGAGTAATTATTGCAGTCATGCTCTGGCTTACTATTCCCAACAAAGGGCCATTGAGCTCTATTCAAGATACTCAACAAAACAATGTGACTTTCAAGCAGCTGTTTAAAGAGTTTGGTCAATTAGTCAAAAAACCAGAGTTATGGTTAATTGGTATTGTAGGTTGTTTGTTTTATATGCCCATTTCAGTGTTTGCAGAATTGTGGGGTATTCCTTATTTAAAGCAAGCTTATGGTTTATCCAATCAGGCGGCGTCCAGCACCATATCGCTGATTTTCCTTGGTGAAGTAATCGGTGGCCCTATCACCGGTTGGATAGCGGATAAATGGAATAATCGTACTTTACCTATTACGGTTTTTTCATTTCTAACAGCGCTTTTATTCATGGTCTTGCTGTATATGCATGGAGTGCCAAAGAGCATGTTATATGTGCTTTTATTTATGATTGGCATGTTGTGTACCGGTCAAAATCTTGTCTTCCCAATTGCCTGTCGCATGACAAATTCACGCTTAGCCGGAACCGCAATGGCAATGACTAATATGCTGGTTATGTTAGGCGGTGTGATCTTTCAGCCATTATTAGGCGTGTTTTTAGAAATGGCTTCTGGTAAACACGTGAAAGGTGATTTAAGTGTTTATACCGGCAGTGACTTTCAACATGCATTAGTTATATTACCTATTGTATTAGTATTGACAGTCATTATTATGTTCTTTGTAAAAGAGAAAAAAATAGTCGCCGTTTCATAACAGTGTTTTTTTTAATTGCAATCTGTATAACGTAGTAGGTTGGGTTGCGCGCTTAATCCAACCTAGCCTGTAGCTTAATCGCTTAAGTTTGCACCTATTCAAAGATTGTTTACTCTAAAATGAACAATTAAAGCTCGCCAATAATAATTTTTTTCCTTATCTAATTTCGTCTATCAAACCAACATTATATTGGGTGGCTATTTATGTTTAATTTTATTACGGATTCCAACCGGAAGTGGTGGATATTGGCAGCCATGTCAATTTGTATAGCCATGTCATTTATCGATCAAACGGCAGTTTCAGTTATTTTGCCAAGCTTGCAAAGAACTTTTCATACGACCGCAGCGAGATTGCAATGGGTCGTTGATATCTATTTATTGATGATAGCAGTGTTAGTAATCATTGCAGGGCGTTTAGGCGATTTATTCCAACATAAAAAATTATTTATGATGGGGGTTGCCGTATTTTTGGGTGCCTCTATTTTATGCGCATCAGCTACTAGTCTCGCTTGGCTGGTTTGTGCGCGGGCATTGCAAGGAATTGGCGCGGCGTTATTAATTCCTAATTCTACGGTTATTACACTAAATGCTTTTGAATTACATGAGCGCGGTAAAGCCATGGGGATGAGTATTGGGTTTGCCTCAATATTTTTAGCAACTGGCCCTTTTTTGGGAGGACTGTTTACTCAATTAATGAGCTGGCGTTTAGTGTTTTGGATCAATGTTCCCTTTTCTCTCGCGGCGCTATTTATTATTTATAGTGCGGTAAAAAACACAGAAAAAAATGATCTTAGTGCAAAAATAGATTGGTTAGGCTTGGTTAGTTTATTTATTGCTGCTACCACCTTGGTTATTGCTTTAATGGAAGGCAATTATTTAGGTTGGCTATCAAGCATTATAATTAGTTTATTAATAACGGCAGTGGTTGCTACAGCGACATTTTATCGTTGTGAAAAAAAAATCAAACATCCTCTGATTGATTTTAATATTTTCCAAAATAAGCTATTTATCGGCTCTGCAATTACTTTTTTCTGTCTGCAAATTGTTTTAATGAATATGGTTTTTGGTGCCCTTTTTAATCAAGAAGTATTAGGATTTCAGCCTGCTATGGCAGGTTTATTATCGTTGCCAAGCACTTTACCGGTCATGTTTATGGGACCTATTGCTGGCAATATGTTGGATAAATATGGTGCAAGGCGTCCTGTTATTATGGGGTTATCGTTAGTAATAATAGGGACTACTTTAAATGCTTTTCTCGTGCATTGGCAAAATTATTGGTATTTATTACCAGGCGGATTATGTATAGGTTTTGGCATACCGCTGGTGATGTCACCAGCAAGTACGGCGGCAATATCTTCTGTTGAGCACGCCAAACAAGGTGTTGCGTCAGGTATGTTAAATGCAACTCGCCAATTTGGTGGTTGTATTGGTTTTGCTTTATTAAGCGCCATCGTGTTTGGTTATAATCAACAAGCCATCGTTCATTTTTTAACAAAACAAAAACAAGCCTACCCTAATATTACTTTCCAACAAGTTGAAAAATTATTGGCGTATTCAAATGACACAAAAATGATTGGGGCTAATATTACTTCTGATCAATTAAACCATTTAATTTTAGTGGCAAAAACAAGCTTTACCAGTGCCTATAGCCTTGGGCTTGTTACTAGTGCGATTTCTGTATCGATCGCTTTAATAACGGCACATTGCTTGTTTAAGAAAAAATAAAATAAGTATGAAATTATAAAAATCCCGCAGGATGCCTGCGGGTATATTTACTAATTATTTTTA
>CAIUAS010000254.1 GCA_903897205.1 uncultured Gammaproteobacteria bacterium | reverse complement strand
GTAATCAGTTTTTCGTAGTTCTGTTCTGTTTCTTTTTCGTACATAAGGTTAAGTATAGGTAAAAATACTTTGTCATAGCTTTGGAGTATTTTTTGGATATGTTCATTTTTTAAGGCGTCTTTAAAAGCGGCGGACTTATAATTTTTATTTTCATCTGATAGTGCGCTGTGTATCCCTTTGCTAAGGAATTGAAAATTCGTCAAACCTTCTTCGATTGGGTAAAAATCATATAGCGCCTGAATGATCGCATGATATTTATGAGAAATATCGCCTACGTATAAATTTTCTTGTGCGCTTATATAAGAAGCCAATTCATTTTTATTTTCTTGTATTCTGTTTAAAAAATTGATGCGATTATTAATGACTTCACTTACTAGTTCAGTGCATGCTTGCTTTGCTTCGGCGGCACATGCAAATAAATAGCCTAAGTATTCGCTCAAGATAGCCAGTGAAGTTTGCAAGTTAGCGGGAGCATTGAACTCTTTAAAATCTTTACAACTTTTTATGTGTTCCAGAACGTTGATAATGGCATCAATATCAGAGTTGTTTTTTACTGGCATAGCGGCAATATAGGTTTTAAGGGTATCGCTAATCTTTTCTTTTTGAGTTTCGCTTAAAATTTTCACATCTGTTACTCTCCGGGTTGCTGGGGGTTGTAAATGTTATTGCCCAAATTATAGCAAGCAAAACTTAAGGGGGAAAAATAAAATTTTGTGGTGGTTGAGAAATTTTCCGGTTAGTTTCTCGTGCTCACGCTGCTGCTTGGACTTCCCGCGAGATCGGACGATTTTCTTCTGGATGCCGCGAATAAATCGGCTTTGTTGCACAAAAGGCTTATAAAAAAGAGGTTACAAACACGCAAAAGCGTTAAACTCTAATTTTCGACCAAGAAAAGGGAGTTAGGCTTATGGCTCACAAAAGCTATCGTGTTTGTAACTGGAAAAACTATAACAGAAGTTTGGTGAATCGGGGAAGTTTAACGTTTTGGTTTAATGAAGAAGTCATTAATGGTTGGCAACACGTAGCCACCATCAAGCAACGAGGCCGCCAAAAGTATTATGCAGACATTGTCTTTATCTGTGGTTTAACCTTAAGGCAATTATTTCGGCTGCCCTTGCGTGCAACACAAGGCTTATTGTTGTCGTTGGTGGGATTATTGAAGATCAAGGAACGTGTGCCCGATTACAGCACCCTGTGTCGGCGTGCACAAACCTTGACGGTCAAGTGGGACGTTCCATCGCATGGACAAGCGCGCCACGTGTTAGTGGATTCAACGGGCGTGCAAGTGCTAGGTGAAGGCGAATGGAAAACCTTACTGCACGGACAAAGCCGCTGTCAGGTATGGCGGAAATTGCATCTGACGCTGGATGCCGGACAACCAAATGATTTTAAGTGCGCTGATGACGGAGAGCGTGCGTTTAGATGGCAATTATTTAAGGCCGTTAATAGAACCCATCGCCGGCAAAATAAAACAAATTACCGGTGATGGCGCGTATGATAAAAAAGACTGTTATCACGTAGCGTATGAGCGAGGAGCGAAAGCCGTATTTCCACCGCAACACAATGCGAGCGTGCAGCGTAATAAACGCCAACGTGACATCGCTGTCTTAGCGCGGGACAAAACGATTCGCACGCTCAATAGGCACCCGGATAAAGCGGCCGGCTTAAAGCAGTAGAAAGAAAAAAATGATTATCATCGCCGTTCGTTAGTTGAGACGATGATGTTTCGCATGAAAAGTGTCTTTGGTGATCAGATAAGGTCGCGTAGCTTTGCGAACCAACGAACGGATTTATTAATTCGTTGTTCTGCCATAAATAAGATAACGGCATTGGGATTGCCGAATAGCCAAGTGATTATGTAATGACAAAAGATACCGCGGCGTTTCGCCGCAAAAAATTGATTTGTGCAACAAAGCCGAATAAATCGCGGCACGACGAAGGGAGAAAAACCTCAAAACCTGAGCTGAACTAATATATAACCCTGTGAGACTGCCGCATTTCTAATTAGAATCCGCTAAGCTAAAATGAGCTTTTTTCAACAAGCCGAGGCGGTAACGACAATATTTATTTAGGATTTAGTAAACGTAGGCTTTGCAAGATTTTGCTCCATTAAAGCATCCGCTTGGATTTTTGTTATCGAAGAAGATTCGCGGCTAAAAAAAGCAATTTCTTTGATTATCTCTTTTGGAAGCCTGCTGAAAAGACTAGAGTTATCTCTGTAACCTTGTCCAAGCGTTTGTGTAACTTTTTGCAAATTCAGCAATAATTTTTCCTCCTTAATTCGATGATTTATTTTTTTAAAAAAAGCATCAGTTGTTTCTTCAAAATCACTTCCATCCTTGCTATATCCATGCAGCCTATAAAAACAGATCACTTTCCTTGACCAAGGCTCGCTACTTTTATAGGAATAGAAACAGGCGATTTTTAAAAGTTCTAAATCAGCGTATGTAGAATCAGCTCCTGGGGTGCCAATTTTTTGATGAGCAAGCCGCTCAAAATTTTTAGATAACCAGAGAAAAGCTGTTTTAGCCCCAGCTGTTTTATCCGCAAGTACTAAAATATTTTCTTTAGTTTTAATATCTTGCTCACTGCTTGAGTTCTTTAAACGGTTCATTTTTTCTTTGAAAATTTCAGGTATCATAATCTTCTCTGCTTATTAATTATATTTCTAATTGATTGCGTGCTCCTGTCGGCCGACCTGCTAGGCAAAGGTCGGCCACTTGCTTTGCTTCCTTGCGTATCTTCTATGATATCAAAAAAAGCTTAAGGAAATATTAAGGGTCTGTAAAAGATCAGGGCAATCGCATCTAAATTGCTTGTAGAAAATCTTGACAAGAGATTGAGTTACTGATCTATTTGCTGCTTTTTAAGGGCGAACAAGATGAAAGACACCGCAATCCATAAACATTTTGGCACTTTAAAAGATCCTCGTATTGACCGCACTAAAAAACATCCGCTGATTAATATAATTTTCATTGCGCTGATTGCAGTGATCTGCGGTGCAGAAGATTGGGTTTCGATAGAACGCTTTGGCAAGGCACGGCGAAATTGGTTGAAACCATTCTTAGATTTAAAACAGGGCGTTCCTTCACATGACACGTTTAGCAGGGTATTTTCTGTAGTAGATAGTGCCGCTTTTTGCAAAAGCTTTATGCTGTGGACACACACATTGGCGGACAAGGTAAAAAAGGTGATTGCGATTGATGGTAAAAGTTTACGTGCTACCAAGGACGAGGTCAATGGACTTGGCCCGCTTCATTTAGTGAATGTATGGTGCTGTGAGAACCCGTTGGTGTTAGGCCAAAAAGAGGTGCCAGATAAATCAAATGAAATTACTGCTATTCCTCTATTATTGGACATGCTGGATATTTCAGGCGCTGTTATTACGATAGATGCGATGGGCTGCCAAAAAGAAATTTGTGAAAGGATTAGTGACAAAGAAGCCGATTACGTTTTATCGCTAAAAGGCAACCAGGGTAATTTGCATAAAGACGTAGAACTTTATTTTAAATCGCTACACAATGGCCAATTAAAACAGCGGGACTTGGACCATCATCATACGCTTGAAAAAGACCATGGTCGAATTGAAGAGCGAGATTACTGGTCGGTTTCATTACCAGAAGGATTACACTCAGCAGGTTGGAAAAAATTAAATACACTGGTGATGGTTCGTGCCAAACGGACGTTGCAAGAAAAAATGAGTGTAGAGGAACGCTATTTTATTAGCAGTTTGCAGGCAGAAAAGATAATAGACATTGCAGATGCAGTACGTTCTCATTGGCAGGTGGAGAATGCCTTGCATTGGCGCTTGGATGTCAGTTTTAATGAGGATCGCTGGCGCTCAAAAAAGGGCAACGCCGCTGCTAACATGGCATTACTTAATAAAATGGCATTGAATTTATTAAAAAAAGAACAGACATCGAAGGTTGGGGTAAAAAATCGTCGCTTATTAGCCGGATGGGATGAAGATTATCTTGCCAAGGTAATCTTGACTGCTAAAAATTAGATGCGATTGCCCTGCCATAATCCTTTAGAACCGGCGGCTTTAGGCTTGCCCATATTAACAGGCCCACACATGTTTAATTTTGCGATCATTACTCAACAATTAACAGAAGCCGACGCCCTGATAGTGCTGCACCAGGTTGATGCACTGGCCCCTCATATATTAATATTTTGCAAGATCAAGTCACTTATCAAAAAATGCGTGCAGCCGGCCTACAAGTGATTGCACATAATCGAGGCACCTTGGCCAAACAGTTGGCGTTAGTTGAACTTTTTCTAAGTTAATATTTAAAACTTTGAGCACCATGCTTCAAAGCGTTTAGCAAGAAAGATGAGGCATGGTGCTTATGTGTTACAGCTTGAATTTTGGTACATCAGTGAAATTAGGTTCTACCGTTATGTTATATTGTTCGCCTTTGGGTGAGGTGGCGCGCGAGTTAGCAAGCGACATTAATCTCACGTTATTGACATTAGTTTTTGGGTCAATTTTATAAACCTCAACCTCTGTTTCTTTGCCTGCCATCTTGTGCGTTGCGATTGCCTTTGAAACATTTTCTTGTGGTACCACGACTTGATAATACCAACCCGTGCTATGGCCTTTGTAAAATTGATTTACTTTGGCTAAATCATCAAAACAGACAAACGTGTTATTAGGATCTATTGCTTTTTGTACTATTTTTTCAAAATCTTCCGATGAAATCGTTGTTTCTTTTTTTATGACTTCTAAATTTTCCCCGAACGCTTTACTGTTCAAAGGACAGATATACAACATTTTTTCATCCGGGTTGATGTTGATTGGCAACGGCGGTATTTCTTCTATAACAGGTGGTTGAAAACTTGGTCGAATGGGTACCTGCGCTTCTTCAGCTGCGTTTGTTCTTATAAAAGAGTGCTTTGGATTATTGCTAAGTTCAGTACCCGCTGTGTAAGATTCAGTGGATTTAGGTTTTGTGGTTGTTAAGCTCTTAAAAAAACTTAGCCCTTTATCTAAGAGAGAAGATACACTATTTTGGGTGCTTTGGTTATTGTTATTTTGCTCAAATTTGTTTTCTGGTTTTTTGGGTGGTTGTGCCTCCGCCACTGGAGTAGGTTTTGCCGTTTGGACAGGACTATTTTTCACTGGCTTCCTCGCTTCTAGTAGATCCATCAATACAACGGCATGTTCTTGATAACCCTCATTTTCAGGTGTTGACATCAAATGCGAACCTATCATTCTAACAATTTCAGCGGGATCCTTCTTAAGACCATAGTCATTTTCTATCCAGTGTTGTACATAGCTAATGGTTGCGAGAGGATGCTTTTTATCAACCGCTCTTTTTAACAGATTGATATATAAATCTTTGTATTGCGGGGGGCAAAATTTACCATTGGCCTTTACTAAATCATAGGCCAACATGGCTAATTCGTAATCGTTTTCTTTGGAGGTGACCTGTCGCGATAATTCTTCTAATTCCTTAAAAATTACTGCTGCGCTTGTACTGCCTTTTTTATTTTCACGCTCTGCTTCTATAGCATTTTTTAATTCATTTATTGATTCTTCGATACTCATAAAATTTCCCCTCTTAAGTTGTTCTAAAACTACCTCTGACTTGTTTAGCCGCAAACAACCCCCTCATTGAGACAAAACAGCATGGCTTTAATTTCATTATAGGCAACAAAACTTAAAGAAAGCTTAAGACGTCAAAATATGTAGTGTTTTGTCGTGCAGAAAGAATGTTTTGTAATGATGATTACTCTTCGGAACCAGAAATTTTAGGTAGTGTTGAGCTGCCCCGAAAAAAATGGACACAAGATTTTATAGATTTGCTACCGATTTTTCATAATCAATCGGCGACAAATAATTTAACGTAGAATGCAATCGTTGTCGATTATAAAATACTTCAATGTAATCAAAAATTATCTGCTTAGCTTCTTCACGTGTTTTAATCGATTGTTGATAAAGACATTCAACTTTTAACGAACCAAAAAAACTTTCGGTGGGTGAATTGTCCCAACAATTACCTTTGCGACTCATGCTGCATGAAATATTATTTTCCGCCAATAATTGTTGGAAAGCATAGGAAGCGTATTGGCTGCCACGATCCGAATGAAACAACAATGGCGTATTTATTTTACGGCGGAACAACGCCATTTTTACCGCCTGAATGACTAAGCCTTCTGTCATCCGGTTTTGCATTGACCAACCAATAATTTGCCGGGAAAATAAATCTAATACCACCGCCAAATAAAGCCAGCCTTCCCCCGTCCAAAGTAGAGTAAGATGCGGGGCGTAGTCGAACTATTTCCCGCATCTCCTCCCCGAACTGTACGTGCACCTCTCAGCGCATACAGCTCTCCATTTAAGAGTGGCTAAAAGCCATTG
>CAIUAS010000253.1 GCA_903897205.1 uncultured Gammaproteobacteria bacterium | reverse complement strand
GCTTTTTGCTGCTTCCATCTCTTGTACTTATGATGATGGTAAACAGTGGGCTATTAAAAATGTTCAGCCAGTAAGCCGCGCTAATTTGTGGTGGGATCCAAAATCACCTAAACAAGCTACATTATTCCAATCTACTGTCACTCTCGGAGAGGAATTTTTTAAGGAGGCTATTAGGGGTTATAACCCCATGTTGCACGATTTAGAAAAACAGGCCAATAACCTAATTATGATATTACAAAGTAAATTTAACTCATTAGAATTTTGTATATCGATTTCGTAAGGTTGTTTCGTTAGATGGAGGTATAAAAGTTTCTGTTTCATCACTAATATTGCTTAAAACAATTTCCTTTGTATTTTTTAAATAAATCAAATAATTATTATAATAATTATTTGATTTTTGTCGGTAACATCTTTTTAACTCGCTATCTTCTTCTAGCTCAGCCACTTTTAGCCAAACCTCGCTTAATTGTTTATACACGTCAGCAGATTTTTGGCTTTGTAATGGCGCAATGTCATTCTGATAAATTTTTTGTGCTACCACTAATTTAGGATATTGGCTGATATTTTTAATTTCTGCGCCATAATAAATTAACAGGCTTACTTGATTTATATCCGCCCAATCCAAACAATCTTCTATTAATTTTCTAGACTCACCGTATTCATTAGTATACGCAGCATTAGGATCGGCCTTATTCTCTAATAAAATAAAGGCAATCTCATTTACCTTTTTTAAAAGAGCATACCCTAAGAAAGGCCTGTTAATGTAAAATGCATTAACATCAGCACCACTTTCAATTAATAAATTTAAATAACGCTTGCTTTTCCATTCAATTGCATTATATATCCATTCTTTAGGTACAAGAGCCTTTAATAACTTTGATAATAATTTCATAAATTAATGCCCTCGATAAATTTATTTTCAAATAATAGTGCAACGTATTTGTGGCTGTGACAGTGGTGGTTGCTGTACTACGTTTTGATTGCTGATAGCTGAATTCAACTGATTGATTCCATCCTCTAAGGTTAAACGTATTCTCTTTAAATTTTTACTTTTATAATGTTGTTCAGTAGTTGCTAGGGCTACTGCCGCTGCTCCAAGAGCATATGATGAGAAACATAATGCTGTCTTACAAACTGGTAAATGATCAAATTGCTGAGTTTGACCAGTTTCATTTGCTGAAACCGCTGTACTCATTGCTGCACTTGCAAGCATTAGATTGCCTACCACCAAAGCAGAAGATGATATGGATGAAGAAAGGGTATCATGCAATCCTAATGTGTCTTTGAATCCTGTTGCTGTTTCAAGCGTAATTCCATAGTTTCTGCTGCTTAATGTACGTTCTCTAGCATCATAAGTAGCTTTAAGCGCTGCATTACATTTTCTTGCTTTATAATTATCATATGCATATTTAACCTGCGATATGCAAAAAGCAGCATAGCCTAAAACGGTAGCGGGTGTATTGGCTACTCCAGCAATAACACTAGTCGCTATCGTCACTAAATTATAAAAAAAGGAAATAACTGTGCTTTTAGTGACACTTTGTTCAGGTGCCATGCTAATCCCAGGGCTCCCTCATTAAAATTTAGCTAGCCAAGAGATAATGCCGTATTATTTCATGCCTTTAATGTAAAAGAGGCAAGAAATGGCAAAGGAATTAGAAGGATTTATCGATTTTTTCAAAAAAGTGCCTGATCACAGGAT
>CAIUAS010000252.1 GCA_903897205.1 uncultured Gammaproteobacteria bacterium | reverse complement strand
ATCCTGTGATCAGGCACTTTTTTGAAAAAATCGATAAATCCTTCTAATTCCTTTGCCATTTCTTGCCTCTTTTACATTAAAGGCATGAAATAATACGGCATTATCTCTTGGCTAGCTAAATTTTAATGAGGGAGCCCTGGGTTATAAGCGCACTTTAACGTCACATTAGAACTAGCTATTTAAACGCTCTTTGACTTTAGCGCTAACTGCTGCAATGTCTGCACGCCCTTGTAATTTAGGCTTTAATTCTGCCATGAGTTTACCCATGTCTTTAGCAGAAGTGGCTCCTGTCTGTGTGATAGCTAATTCGATTAGCTCATTAATTTCAGCTTCACTCAGCTGAGTTGGCATATAAGATTGGATAATTTGTAGTTCAAATTTTTCTTGATCAACTAAATCTTGACGATTAGCTGCTTGATACTGGCTTATAGAATCACGGCGTTGTTTGGCCATTTTATCTAATACAACCAGCACCTGTTCATCAGTCATTTCTATTCTTTCGTCAACCTCACGCTGTTTAATGGCCGCCATGATTAAACGCATTGCATCACGCTTTTGATTTTCCTGCGCGCGCATAGCCGCTTTCATATCTCCATCAATACGTTGCTTGAGATTAACGAAATCAGACATTAAGAACCTCTGGATGATGATGATTTATCAGTCCGGCCACCACTACTCCGACTACTAGTGCGTTTAGCACCACCGTGAGCGCGCATCATTAAAGGATTTTCTCGCAGCAAGCGTTTGAAATGACGTTTGACAGCTGCTGCCGCGCGACGTTTACGTGCTTCAGTTGGTTTTTCGTAATATTCACGCCGCCGCATTTCGGTCAGAATACCAGCTTTTTCGCAAGCGCGCTTAAAACGACGCACAGCAATTTCGAACGGTTCATTATCTTTAACGCGGATACTTGGCATGCAGGTTTCTTCCTCTTACATTTGGTTATATATTTAAAATGTCTTAAGCTAAAAATGAAAGTATTGCATTCTAATGGGTATTTTACTTAAATGCAAAATATTTGTATTGTGTGTTGCTCTGGTTACTTTTGCGGCAAAAGCTTCGCTTTTCATATATTTGGAGTGTGGTAATTTTATGTATGTATTAGGCATTGAAACTTCTTGTGATGAAACAAGTGCAGCTATTTATCATAGTGAGCAAGGATTACTGGGACATCAGATTTATAGCCAGATTGAACTGCATAACCGTTATGGCGGAGTGGTGCCAGAATTAGCTTCTCGGGATCATATTCGTAAAATATTACCTTTGATTCAACAAGTCATTCAAGAGGCTGGCATTAACAAATCAATGATTAATGGAGTTGCTTATACAGCAGGACCAGGTTTAGTGGGGGCTTTATTGGTTGGTGCAACCGTTGGCCGCAGCTTGGGCTGGGCATTAAATGTACCTACAATCGGCGTACATCATTTAGAAGGCCATTTACTTGCGCCTATGCTTGAAGAAAACAAACCCATTTTTCCTTTCCTTGCCTTGCTTGTTTCAGGCGGTCATACGTTATTAATTGAAGTAACAAAAATTGGGGGATATAAAATTTTAGGCGAAAGCTTGGATGATGCCGCCGGTGAAGCGTTTGATAAAACAGCGAAATTAATGGGGCTAGGTTACCCAGGCGGAGCCGCATTAGCTGCATTAGCTGAGCAAGGCAAGCCCGAACGTTTTCATTTTCCTCGCCCCATGACCGACCGGCCTGGCCTAGATTTTAGTTTTAGTGGCTTAAAAACGGCGGCATTAACAACTTTACAAAGCCAACCTTCTGATCAGCAAACTCGCGCAGATATTGCCTATGCTTTTCAAGAAGCCGTTATTGATACGCTCGCCATTAAATGCCGACGTGCGTTACAACAAACAGGCTTGCAACGCTTAGTCATTGCCGGAGGCGTAGGGGCTAATAAGTTATTACGCCACAAACTGCAAGCTACAATGAAGCAATTTAATGGGGAAGTTTATTATCCTCGTCCGCTTTTTTGTACGGATAATGCAGCCATGATCGCTTATGCCGGTTTACAGCGATTAAGCGCCGGACAATATGACGATTTAGCCATTAGAGCAACAGCGCGCTGGGGACTTGATAGTTTAACCTAGCGATTTTTTATCCCTATTTTTTTGTTATATTTAGCTTGCGCTAGCATTATTAATAAATCCTGTTATTATTGCAAAATAAGCTATTTTTTTATTGGTTTCATATGAACTATCACCGCCAAACATTGCCATTATTTTTTTCTCCTGCTAACACGGTGTTTGCGCTCGTCTCTATTATTATTCTCGTCATTTCAATTAGTTGCCTGTTCTAGTGGCCATATAAATTCCGTGCACGCTAGAACAGGCCAACGTTATAGCAAGCACCAATAGACCGCTAAAATAAACAGAACAGGTAAAAAAATCATGAATACTCAACAATCAATAATCAATAACTCCCACTCTCGATTTACTCAGTTATTTGGCCGAAGCTATCCTATCGTAATTATTTCGCTCTGCGCGGCATTTTTATTTTATAAATATATCCTGCAAGTTTATCCTGGCGTCATCACCGATCAATTAATGAAAGAATTTCATCTTACTGGCGCGGGGATGGGCAATCTCGCTGCAACATTTTATTATTCATACATGCTCATGCAGCTTTTTGTCGGAATATTATTGGATAAATACAGCACCCGTTTATTATCGGCTGTTGCCATTTTTATAAGCGCTTTAGGGTTATATTTATTTTCACAAACACATAATCTACTAATTGCTGAATTGGCTCGCACGCTCATGGGCATTGGCGTCGCCTTTGCAACGGTGGCCTATATGAAAATTGCAGCCACCTGGTTCGCACCAAAACAATATGCACTGGTCGGTGGTTTATTGGCAACGGCCGCCATGGCAGGCGCTGTATTTGGCGAAGCGCCCTTGGCTTGGTTTGTTAATACCTTTGGCTGGCGCAATAGTTTAGCCATCTGTGGAATTGCCGGTTTAATACTTGCATTTCTATTTGTCTTATTTGTACAAGACAAATCAACGACAGTGACCACCTCTCAACATAAAATTGCATTAAAAGATATTTTGCAGGTATTAAAAAACAAGCAAAACTGGTTGCTGACATTTTATAGTGGCCTGGCTTTTTCGCCCATCGCTATATTTGGCGGACTCTGGGGCAATCCATTTTTACAGCAAGCTTATCATTTAACTAAAACCGAAGCGGCTTCCCTGCTCTCATTGATCTTTATCGGTTTAGGTTTAGGCAGCCCACTCATTGGCGCTTTATCTGATCGCTTAGGTAAGCGCCGTGATGTGATGTTTTATAGCACACTAACTGCTTTTTTTTCTGTTATGTTGGTTATTTATTGGGAAAGCATGCCAACTTGGTTAGTCAGTGTTTTATTATTTACATTTGGTTTTTCACTTGGCGCGTTTATGTTGAGTTTTACGATCGGGAAAGAACTGAATCCAGTCTTTTTAACAGCGACTGTAATTGCAATGATTAATACAAGTGACGCGGTATTAGATGCGGTCACTGAACCAGCGATTGGTAAATTACTAGATTTCACTTGGAGCGGTAAAATTGTCAATGGCGTTCATTATTTTTCCTTACATGATTATAAATTAGCGTTGTCTGTGTTACCCGTTTATCTTGCCGTCGCTACGGTAATCTTGTTATTCATTAAAGATAGAGGCGCAAAATAATCTTAATTAGTATTCGTTTTTTTTTGCGCCAATTCTACCTTCAGCGCCCGCTATTAAACGCTTAATATTTTCAATATGGCGAACAATTAAAATTAAGCTAATGATTATTATTGCAAAAAACACAGGGATTTCACTGTTCCAAAATGCAAAAATAGGCGCGAGCACGGCTGCAGTTAATGCAGCCAGTGAAGAGTAACGAAAAATAATAGCCATTAAAATCCAAACCAAGATGGCAAATATCGCCACCGGCCAAGCCAACACGAAAATAACGCCTATCGCTGTTGCCACACCTTTGCCGCCCCGAAATCCAAAAAAAATCGGGAACAGATGTCCTAAAAATGCGGCAATAGCAACACAAGAAAGCTCTGCAGAGGAAAAACCTAATAATTTTGCTAATAAAACCGGGATGACACCTTTTAAGGCGTCCCCTAATAAGACTATAATGGCAAGCTTCTTGCTGCCAAAGCGTAATACATTTGTAGCACCTGGATTACCGGATCCCTGGCTGCGCGGATCGGGTAATCCCGTTAGCTTGCATATTATGATAGCGCTAGAGAGCGAACCTGATAAATAAGAAATGATTATAAAACTAATAAACAACAACATATTAACATCCACTAATAATTCAACTCGTTAAGGCTTTTACATGAACCCTAAATCCGATAATTTAATCTGGATAGACCTCGAAATGACAGGATTAGATACTGATAATGATCGTATCCTGGAAATCGCCACTATCGTAACCGATGCCCACCTCAATATTCTAGCCGAAGGACCAAATTTAGCCATATTTCAGCCTGATGAAATCCTTAATCAAATGGATAATTGGAATACTCGTCAACACCGAGGTTCAGGTTTAGTAGAACGTGTTCGCGGTAGTACAACCTCAGAAGTAGAAGCAGAAGCACAAACCATGGAATTCTTAATGCACTATGTGCCGCCTGGCAAATCTCCGATGTGCGGAAATAGTATTTGCCAGGATCGCCGCTTTTTATACCGTTGCATGCCTAAACTTGAACAATATTTCCATTATCGCAATTTAGATGTCAGCTCAGTGAAAGAATTGGCGGTGCGTTGGGCGCCTGATATTTTAAATGGCATAAAAAAAGAATCACGCCATCGCGCACTCGATGATATACGCGACTCGATTGCCGAATTGCGCTATTATCGCGAACATTTTTTTAAATTGAGTAATTTTCAGAAATAGTGAGGATCCCCTATGGCAAGTTATAGCACCAACGAAATGAAACCGGGCATGAAAGTGATGATCGATAACGATCCATGCAATATTCTTGAGAATGAATATGTTAAGCCTGGCAAAGGTCAAGCATTTAATCGTATCAAGATCCGTAATCTAAAATCAGGCCGTGTGGTTGAACGCACCTTCAAGTCTGGTGATAGCTTAGAAGCCGCCGATGTGATGGATGCAGAAGTACGATATCTTTATAACGATGGTCAGCATTGGCACTTTATGATACCTGACACTTTTGAACAGCTTGCTGCTGATGAAAGCGCAGTAGCCGATGTTAAAATATGGCTGAAAGAACAAGACATGTGCAGCATCACTTTATGGAATGGCCACCCCTTAAGTGTTACAGCACCCAATTTTGTAATATTGGCCGTAACTGAAACTGATCCTGGCTTAAAAGGCGATACTTCAGGCAGCGGTGGCAAACCTGCTACGCTCGAAACAGGCGCTGTTGTCCGCGTACCTTTATTTGTGCAAATTGGCGATTTAATTAAAGTAGATACTCGCACCGGCTCTTATTTATCACGCGCTAAAGAATAGCAAAATATAATACCATGCCTGCAAGAGCCAGGCATGGTAAACCATACCATTTTGATAATACCTTTCCTATCTTATAAGTAATTTCCCTAGTTCCAACTAGGTATATACCTTAACAGTAAATTTGCAACATTATGGTATGATTGTTAAATCATACATTTCTCCCCATATAAAGGAGAATATCTCAACATATAAAAACATAGGAGGTTTTCATGAGATTCTTTCAAAGCTTGTGGGTATTTACGGACAATGATTCAATGGATGTCACTCAAATTGATTCAACCTCTACCGATGAATGCCCAGCAGCAGAGTTTCCCGTCGCTCAACAATCCAGCT
>CAIUAS010000251.1 GCA_903897205.1 uncultured Gammaproteobacteria bacterium | reverse complement strand
TTGCTTCAAACTCATCATCCTGGATTAGCGATACAGCTAATGCGCTTTATGCGGTTAGCAATGCAGCATCTCTAGGGTTGATAGGGGAAATTGCAAAATTAGAAGGAACGGCGAATTTATTTAATACTAACTCAACCGCCTATCGAGGCGCGGCCCTTGCAACCAATACGGCTTTGGCCTTAGCGCCGGGTTTAGACGCAGCAGTTGCCGTTCGATCTTTAATGGCTGCTGGGGACGTAGGGTTTTTTAAAGCGGTTGGTTTGTCGTTGGGGTTAAGTGAGGTTCCAGAGAGCGAGGTAAAGCTATTTGAGAATCTATATTCAGATCATGATATTTATCCTCCCAAGCTTATTCCACAAGCTCAACTTAAATCGATCAATGGTTCATTCAATTATGTAGTAACTAAAGATGGTGATTTAATTGTTGGAAGGAGTGGGCAATTTCCTGGTGGTGGTCATATTGACCTTGCAAGTGGACAACCTGTGCAAGCAGCAGGAGAGGTAAAAATAGTTAATGGACAGATAAAATATATTGATAACTCTTCTGGCCATTATCAACCTGTTGGGTTAGAAGCTAAACAAGTCGCAGTAAATGCATTTGGCAATTTAGGTTTTAATGCAGAAGATAAATATATTGATAAAATATGGTTGGAAAATGCGAATTTGCCACTTGGTGGTGCTTGGAGACCAAAACTATGAAAAATATAATAGATGCTTTTAATAAGCTAGCTTTTATTGTGAAAAATAAATGGGAAATTACTTATGGTACAAATGAAATAGAACCTGAATTGCTGAATATACTTGATTTTGTCAAGAAAAATATAGCTTATCGTATGGAAATTGCGAATTGTTTTATAGATATAATAAATGACTACACAAAAGGACCTCTAGAAATAGTTGTGTTTTGTATGAGAGAGTTGCAGTGGCAAGAAGTTAAAGAAGCAGCAGGCAGTAGACAAATATCTCATAAAGATCCTAGAGTTAAATTTGCTATGCAAAAAATTTTAGATGTATACGAAAGAGAGTGGAATGATGCAGATTTATATCACTATTATTCTAATTCAACTAATAATAGTGAGCCGTATTAGATACTTTAGGATAATCGAGAAGTTTAATGCTAAACACTAGAGGCAAACGTAATTTTTTTGACTTAGAAAATGCAATGCGAATAACTTCTACATATAAGGCCCCAGAAGATCTTTATTACTATGGCTCGAAATTCTGACCATTCAAAGGAAATAAATAAAATGAGCAACAAGATTACTGAACTAGCATATTTGAGAAATCAGTTGGCTTCTGCAAATTTTGGCATGGCAGATATTGTCGAACAGCATTTATCTCAGTTTGGACCGGTTAAAGAGAATGAGTTAATGGTACAAAGGCTTAGATTGGCATTAAATGAGGATCGTCCTTTAACAGGTGCCGATGCAAGTTTCTATATTCACGAAGTTAATGAGGCAACACAAATGTCTCAGGGTTTAAACTACACAACTACACATGGCGCTGCGTTGACCAAATATGCTGTTTCACCCTATAGGGTTTATCATTCGGATGTGATTCAAGAATTAAATAGTTTAGAAGCCTGGTTACTTTAATAGAAATTGGACACAGTTCTGGAGAAATTATGAGGTTGCAAGCAAGCCAGCAATAGAAAATCCATCACTTAAATTTAATTATTAAGAGGCTTTAGATTATATGATAACTCTTGATTTGCAGGGTTTAAATAAAGCAAGAATTTGGTTTGAACCGAATAGTAAGCTTTTAATAGAGAAGCATAGTAAAAATGCCTTTTATAAATTTGAATCTAGTCACTCGAATGAGTGCCAAGATCGCACGATTATTTTAGAATTATTTTTGCCGCGAGGGGCTAGAATTATCTATGGTGTTTTAGGAATTAATTATAAATATATGGCAGACAAACTACTGACTATAAAAGTTCCTGCAACAAATAATGATTTAAAAATGTTTGATGACTCTCTTATTGCTCCTTTAGAAAAAGCGAATATTGGATTACCCCTAGATTATGGTAAAGAAATTTTTTTAGAGTTAGCTCGGCTTCATAAAGTAAATAAGTTGTTATTAACCGGAGAAATAGATTTTTGTTATGCCGTTCATAGCGAAGCATCATCAAGTAGCTGGATTTTCCAAAAACTAACTTACATTTTAATTAATCTATCGCTAATTCCTAGGGATATTGTAAATAGAGAAACTTTAATTGAGTTATTGGAGTTGTCTCGCTCATAAGTTTTGCTTGCTAAATAATTTTTAAAATCTATACCATAAATGCTATGAGTAATTATTTGATCTAGCCCCGACTGCACGGGGGCTCACTCTGTTGATTTTAACGAAGTATTAGAAGCAGCGATCAATGGTGCGGTGAACGAATCGATGTTAGTTCGCATGGCGAACGCCCATCCGCTGGCGGCGAATGCACACCTTGATTATTTCGAACGCAATTTTGTCCAGCAGCAGGTGAATGTCATCAGCGAAGGCGCGATTGATAGCGTGCTGAGCCATCAGGAATTTAATCTGGAAAT
>CAIUAS010000250.1 GCA_903897205.1 uncultured Gammaproteobacteria bacterium | reverse complement strand
TTGATAGCGTGCTGAGCCATCAGGAATTTAATCTGGAAATGCTGGAATCGGAAGCGATCGGGGACAGCTTCGGCAGCAGCCTTGGCGAACGCGTGGCAGAAAATGTGAATGCGAAATACTATGCGAACTTCTATGCCGCCTATGGCTGCGCGCCCGCCCAAGCCAATTACGTCACGCAAGTCGCCAATCAAAGCCGCGCCGCGAGCAATGCCGATAACACGGCCAGCAATGATCCCGACAGCTCCTATGGCAACGCCACGCAAGCGAAGACGGATCAATACTCGAAGAAACTAAACCAGTTCGGGGTGTTTGGCGGCGGCAAGCCAACGCCGAACCAAGCGCAGTATAGTGATCAGCAGTTTGAAGATGCCTTGCAGAAAATAGAATTTGCGGAGGCGAGTAATAGTTTTGGTGCTACCAATTCACAATCAATATCAAATGCTTCATTAATGAAAATGACAGGTGCCAATGGGCAAGTAACTTACTATGATAAAACAACTGGAAATGTATATGCTCCAAGTGATCAAGGTTTGCGTCTCACTGTCGTTGGCGACAAAGGATTAGAACCTTTGCATCCAGAGTTCTGGTTGTTGGGAGGAATGGATGCCGTTAAAGCAGTAAGATTTGGATATAATTTTGTTGTTAATGCAATTGCAAGTCCAGCAGCTTTAAGCCAAGCGATGGATCGGCTTGGGATATTTGCGCAGGATGTTATAGGAACAGTATCGAATGCCACAGGAGTTACGGAAAGACAAATAGCTGCGGCTCATATAGTTCAAGCTAGAAATATATTGAAAGATGCCGGTCTTCCAGTATTTGAACGAAATGAAATAATTAAATCTTTTGGTTTAGATTCATTCCGTATCGAATATGTAGCAGATGCTAGGCAAGAGTTTCGGGTATTTGATGACACTTCAGCGCAACTTCAAGGCAGATATGTCACGCCAAATTTAATTGAGAATCAAACCGATCGAATAATTAATTATGCATTGCCAAATAATTCAGCTACGCGTCTTGGGAGTGTTACGATACCTGAAGGTTCGACGGTATTTACTGGCGAGGTAGCACCACAAATAAGTATAAACTCAGGTTTGATTGGTGGAGAACAACAAGCTTTCTTATTGGGTCCGTTAAGTCAATATAAATTTGAAGAGATAATGATGCCTAGAAATACCCTCAATTATTATATAAGGTAATTAATTATGAACAGTGCGAAACAAGGTTTTATAAATGAGATAAAATTATTTTCAGATGAGCTTAACTCTAAAAATCCCAGACAAGAAAGTCTTGAATGGTATTTACTTAATAACCTTAAAAATTATTTACACTCAATAAGCCATGCTCAATCATCGCAGGATATAATAAGAGCTACTAAAATATTTAGCAGATTTTGTGTTGAAAGCATGGATTGGAATAATGAATTATATAAAAAATGTTCACACATAACTCATATGGGATTACAGTTTTCGAAAGAATCTCGCAAATTGTAGCATATAAATAGGAGTTTTTTTGTTTTTTTAGTTTGTTTATGTATTAACTACTTACAGTAGGTGTAGGTTGCTGGCTCAGCTTCTATGCCTCCTAAAAACTGAACTAGTTCGGCATATTTGGCAGCGGCAAGCAAACGCCGAACCAAACGCAGTACAGCGATCAGCAGTTTGAAGATGCTTTGCAGAAAATGGAATTTGCCGAGGCGAGTGATGGGTTTTGCAATAGCACGATACCAACAGCAAACAACCTAACCTTGGCCAATAAAGCGGCCAGTGCCGGCGGGTATTTATTAAATACCCTCGTACAAATGAGCCACCAAACCACACAAGGAGAAGCAGGCGCGCTCA
>CAIUAS010000249.1 GCA_903897205.1 uncultured Gammaproteobacteria bacterium | reverse complement strand
CTGGTTTAAACTTTGCATTAACCCATTGATAGATTGCATGTGAACCTCCTATTTTATCCTTGAACAGATAATAGGATTTTACTGATTTATCGGTGGGTTATTCCAGTCTTCCCGCCTGTTCAGGATAGCCCTTAGCTAAAATTGTCGTGTAGAGAGATAAATTCAGGCGAATAAAAATTTAATAAAATACCTATTGATGCACAAAAAACCGCTAAAAGTGGCAGTAAAATAGATTTGCTTGCTGATTTAACAATTTGAAAAGCTGCTAAACCCTGTATTCCATAAACATAAAATTTATGATAACTGCCTAGATTCGGTAACATCTCTGGAAATTTTAAGAGTAGTAAAGCTCCTAAACAAAGCGCAATTGCAATCAGGTTGGTTATTATTGGTTCTAATGCTGCTAGTTCACAAAAAGTATAGAAAAACTTGCAAACCCCTTCACTGAAAGTGTTTTTAGTTAGCAGTTGGATTTGTGAATTCATTTTTATTTACTCCAACTTGAATCTTGCTTTTTTTACCAGCCGCAGTAATTAACAAATAAATCTGCTATGACCTCTAAATTCTCTTTGTCGAGATAGGCTGATATATCAGTAATATTAGGGCGGCCAAGCTGCTCAAGATAACGCTGACCATCTTTATCATTGTAAAAAGAATACATTGCTGCTAGAAAAGTAGCTTGTCCTTTGCTGAGAATATTTAAAGCACTTTCTATTAATTCTGTATTTGGTTTTAGCTGATTTTTATCTGTGGCATCATCTAAATGACCGTTAATCAAAAAATAATCTTCACCAATAAGTTTGATTCCACGTTTCCAAGCTTCTAAAAATTTTTTTGGCCTATTTGCGCTCCATTCTTGCGCGGAGCGTAATTCTTCTATTGCATTGATCATAACTAACCCTCCATTTTTGATTTAATTAAGGCATCTAACCCTTTTTCCAAGATTTCTCTTGCTATTTGCTGCATTGAAATACCTTCATCATGATGAGACAATTGTTCTAACGCTTGCAGGTAATAATTATTTAAGCGCATATTAAATACTCTACGTTTGATAGATTTTGGACTGCTTTCAAGGCGAAGCTTTTTGGTATTAACATTAAGGCTAATATTAATACTGGTATTGAATATTTGAGATTCTTTATTAAGGACTTTCTCTGGAGATCCGACAGGTTCTTTAGCTTTTAAAGGAGCATTAATAAAATCCCGCATTTCTTCTGATTTAACATCTTTGAATCTGCTCATGAAAATATCCTCTTATATACAGCCATCGTTTCTTCGCTCGCATCTACCTGCGCTTTGCTCTTTGGCATCTCAATAACTCCTTTACCTTCAATAATCGCATCCCGATAAATTTTTCTATCATAAATATAAGTAGGAATGAGATTGGTTAAAGTAGGCTTTTCAAGAATTTTAGTTTCAATATCTTCGGCTTCCTTAACTTTCGGGTTAGGCGCTACTACGGTAATTAAACTATAAACTTTTAAAGCTTTATTAAACTTTTTTGCATCGCTAATCATGGTGTCCATACTGCTTAATGCCCACGCATCCAATTGACTGGCTTTTGTAGGTACAACCAATTTGCTTGCAGCCAGAATAGATGAGCGAAGTTCAGCCGAGTCAAAGCCACCGGCATCAACAATGATGACATCATAGCGATTTTCAAGGTCTTTAAGAAAATCAAAAACATCACCGCTTGCTTTATGGATGGCTATTTTAGGCAGTTCTTTGTCTCTTATAGCAGCCCAGTTAGCACTTTGTGGGCGTTGGTCAATATCAACTAAAGCTACATCACGGCCGTCTACCGCAAGACAGACTGCTAAATTAACGGCAGTGGTTGTTTTACCAACCCCCCCTTTTTCCATTGCCAACAACTAGAATCATAAATAAGCCTCTATAATTTACTGCACTGAAAAGATATTGATTACGCTATCTTTTTTCTAAAAAATCACTATACCAGATCAAATATCAGTATTAGTATTTAGGTGATAGCCAGGTATCAAGATTATAAAATTTAAATTTTTGATGATGCTTTTCAGTAATATTAAGTCGTTGGCCTTGGACCGGAATTTCATTTATTTGCTTAAAAAAGCGTTCGAGATTACCTACAAGGAGAGCATAAAAATGTGGGGGGTGCCCTTGACAAAAATTACGCCGTTTTTCGCTTTTAGGCTACCGATTTCGCAGTATGATTGCCAAGGGCACCCCCCACATTTTTATGCTCTCCAATTTACCTAAGCCTGGTGCAAGTGGCATTGAAATTACTGCCAAAATTTGTCAGATTCAAAATGGAAAATCATTTACACCTATTATTGCATTAACAGCAGATATCACAGAGGCAACAAAGAAAGAATGTTTGTTAGCGGGTGTTAATGAAGTTGTAACAAAACCTATTGATACCAGTGTACTGAAAGCAATTTTACAGCGCTATTTAAACAAATGATATTTGCTCACCTACTTTCTCAAAAAATATGTAAAAAAGGCCAGAGAAATATCACCTAAAGTACCAGAGATTATTTCTCCACATATATTTCGCCATAGTAAAGCAATGCACCTTATACATGCTGGAGTTAATTTAATTTACATACGTGATTTCTTAGGCCATGTAGATATAAAAACCACCGAAATTTATGCTAAGGCAGATACTGAAACAAAACGAAAAGCAATAGAAAATGCCTATCCTGATTTAATCAGCCATCAAATGCCAGATTGGAGCAAAGACAATGAATTGCTTTCTTGGCTTTCAGACTTGAAATAAGTTTTGATATTATGCTAAGTAAATTAGATTAACGCTGTCTAAAGACTGGGGTTAGCACGGTTACTTAGTATAATCGTTTACTTTGCATAAGGAGGGGTTATTACGCCCCCAACAATGTTGCAAACTTTTCTGGCCAGCTCCCTCTTGGTTGCCGCCAAGCCCTGCTAATTCTTTTACCCGAAATACCACATTGACATCCTCATGGTTAATTTCAATTCTTTTAACTAAAGTTCTGATAATATCACGCTTTATATGCCAGTCTATATTTTCAAGCCTCGATTTCACATCAGATGCAAATTGCTCTAAGTTAGTTGCAAGTAGGGTTAACTGATTTTTTAAATGTTTTTTATCTATTATTTCTTGTTTCTGTTCTTCAATCATTTTTAAACGTTGCTTCATTGCTTTAATTCTTGGCTCAAACTCTTCTTTTTCAATGTGTTCCTGTGTATAGCTGTCAATAAGCCGATCAATACCTCGTTTTAATTTATTCGCTTGCTTTTCTAGGAAGTTACTTGTTTGATCGGTAGGTGATTTTTCTATTTCAGCAATTCTACGTTGATACTCATCGAAAATCCGCTGTGGATTTTTTAACAAAAACTTTATTTCTTCCCATACCACAATTTCTAATACATCTGTACGCATCTGCTTATTATTACAAATCTTATTACCACCAAAACGGTGGGCATCTGAATCAATGCAGCGATAATAGGCATAGCGGGCAATTTTTTCGCCGCGCTTATTTCTGACGGGTTTTCCATAAAATGCATAACCGCAGCAATGACAGACGATTAAACCTTGCAATAAATAGGCAGCTCCTCTTCCTCTAACTCTTGCTATTTTTTTATTCTCTCCTAATTGTTCTTGAACAGCATCGAACAATACTTCATCAATAATGGCAGGAACAGGAATATAAATCCAATTTTCTTTGTTAACTTCGTAAACAGAATAATTGCGTTTAGGTTGTTCACAGGAGTGCTTTTGAGGTCTTATCCTCGGTATCATCGTGCCAATTTTAGTTTTACCAAAAGCGGCTTGCCCTTTATAGGCTGGATTTTTTAACATTATCCAAATAACGCTTCTATCCCAATAGGGTTTTCCTTTGGCTGAGGGGATTTTCATAGCTTTTAGCCGACGACAAACTTCACCCATGCTTAACCTATCTTGCCCAACCCAAAAAAATATCTTTCGCACAATCTCAGATTCTTCCTCATGAATTTTATATAAGGCTTCCCCGCTACCCGTATATCTATCGATATAGCGATAGCCATAAGGCGCTCCACCTAATACATTGACGGATCCATTTTTTGCCGCATGCATCTTTCCTCGGCGATGCCGCTCAATAATTTTTGCACGCTCATATTCTGCTATCATCCCTTGCATTTGCAGTAGCAATTGCGACTCTGGATTTTCATTAATTGGACAATTAAAAAAATAATCTCGGCGCCACCTTTGTGAAATTCTTCTAGCAGTATCATTTGATAAGCATATTTACGTGATAATCTATCAGGCGAGTGTACATAAATCTTATCAATCTCTCTGTCAGCTACTCTATCACGTAACTTTTCCAAAGCAGGGCGCATTAAATTTGAACCGCTATAACCATTATCGATAAATTTAAATTCATCCAACAATGTATATTCATCAGCAATAATTCGCTCTTCTAAGGCTGCAATTTGGCTTGCAATAGTATTTTCTTGTGCTTGTTTTTCTGATGATACCCTTGCATAAAGTGCAACTATTTTCATTTTAGTTCCCTCTTACTTTTAATGGATGAATAGATTTATCGTTGTTATTTTTTACCTGTTGTTCATTTTTTATTTGCTTTTTTATCGGAGGAATTAATTTCTCATAAGCTGAAAATAAATGTATTTCTGCTAATCGTTTTATTTCATAACTAATTCGCATCTTGAGTTTCCTTTTTCGCATAATCTCTATAGCTCCTTTGCGACAATGGCGTAGTTGGTTCTGTAGGCGCCATTAATCTAGAGCATTGCAGGAGCGTGCTGACATGATAAATAAAAGCTGTCCTGGGTTTAGGACGCAAGAGGGGACGTGGGATAGTTTGTATAAATTCTAGTTTGTTTGCAACATTGTTGGGGGCGTAATCAGCCCTTTGTTAGCAAACTTATTTCTTCACTATGCATTTGATAGATGGTTTCAAAAATCTTATCCGCAAAATTCTTTTGAGCGGTATGCGGATGATATGATTGTACACTGCCGAACACAAAGGGAGGCAATTGCAATTGAGCATGCGATAGCCAATCGATTAAAGCAATGTGGATTAGAAATACATCCAGAGAAGACGCAAATTGCTTTTTGTAAGAACTCAAATCTGCAAGGAAAATACAAGAAACAAAGTTTCGAGTTTCTGGATTATTGTTTCAGACCAAGGTTAACAAAAAGTAATGCAGGGAATGTGTTTGTAGGTTTTACACCCGCAATTAGCCCAACGTCTGCAAAGGCTATACGCCAAAAAATTCGTCAATGGCGTTTAGGTCATCAAACTCAATTAACATTGGAAGAAATAGCACAAAAAATAAATCCAAGCCTTCGTGGTTGGATAAATTATTTTGGAGCTTTCAACCAATCAAAGCTTAGATGAATGTATTAAAATATTTGGAAACCAGGCTCTTTAAATATGTCAAACGCAAATATAAAAAGCGATGTAACCATCTTAAACGAGCTAAACATTTTCTGGCGACAGTATACACCTATAAGCCAAATTTATTTGCTCACTGGGAGAATGGGTTATATCCAAGGGTTTAAATGCTAGGAGCCCAGTGAATCGAGAGATTCATGCTGGGATCTGTGAGAGGCCAGGGGTGAAATTCCGCTGGCTCACTCGACCATCGCGCCATTAAATCAAGGTTACGTGTTATGAAAGGATTTAAAAATGTTTTTAGTGCCTTAATATTTTGCACAGCCTTTGAAGAAATTCGCCAATTTTTTCGCATGAAAAATAAAACGCGTGCTGGGCGCCGTGGCTTTATTGCGTCTAAATTCCAAGAATTTAATAATTTATTAAAATGCGCCACTTAAAAAAGTAATTGCTCTGTGGAAATTTTTATAAAGGTAGCCAATTTTGACGGAACCTATTTTTCGAGGTCACGATGGCCGAAAAATATCATGAGCATAGCGACTCTCTTGACATGGCTAATTTTTTACTGGATCTTAAGGCCAATCCAAATAGCAAAGCTAGTGATGGCATAACTATTTTACAATATGCGGTTGAGAATAATTTAGTGTTTATCATAAAGAGATTATTCTCGGATAAAAACAAATTTAAGCTTAATAATGAAATGGAGTACAAATGGTATAAAGATCCTAATCAAAAAACCAGCAAACAAACTGGCACACTGTTGCATTGGGCAGTTGAGAGTAAAAATATAGAGATTTTAAAGTTACTCATTGCAAAAAATAATGACGCTAATACAGCTTTATATTTAGCCATTGAACAAAATAATTTGGAAGTGGCTAAATTATTGTTAGAAACCAAAGCTGATCCTTGCACACAAGAAAAATATATATGGGAAATTAAAGAAAACAAAAATAAGCGTATTGGCTCCATGGTGCATTGGGCAGTCGAAAACAATGATGGGGGCATATTGAACTTGCTCATAAAAGCTGGTGTTGATCTAAATGCCAAAGACAGTTGTAATAACACACCGCTTTATTACGCCACTGAAAAAAGCAATAGCGGTTTAATACAATTACTATTAACCGCTAAAGCGGATATGAATGCGCATTCTACTTAGATGAAGGAGAGAGATAAGCAATTATGGAACAACGATATTTTATCCAGGCTTCTCAATTGGGAACTGCAGCTTTTTGTAAAGAGCATCGTGTAAAACTGGCTTATGTAGCAGGCGCTATGTATAAAGGGATTGCTTCAAAAGCGCTTGTAATTAAAATGGCTGAAGCCAAGCTATTAAGCTTTTTTGGTACAGGCGGCCTGCGCTTGCCCGTTATTGAAACAGCCATTCAAGCTATCCAATCCTGCCTTCCTTCCGCAGCGCCCTATGGAATGAACCTTCTTCACCATATGGACGAGCCCGAAGTTGAACTTGCACAAGTAGAACTATTTTTACGCTACGGTATTCATACCATAGAAGCGTCCGCTTTTATGCAGATGACGCCAGCCTTGGTGCTATATCGTGCTAAGGGCTTAAAGCAAGCGCCGAATGGGGAAGTTATTGTCCCCCACCGTATTATTGCTAAAGTCTCCCGACCGGAAATAGCCGCACTGTTTATGCAACCAGCGCCAGAGGCAATGCTGCAATCGTTAGTGCAAGCAGGCCAGCTGGCCCAAACGGAAGCGCAATTAGCTCAAACTATTCCCATGGCTCAAGACATCTGTGTAGAAGCGGATTCAGGAGGTCATACCGACCAAGGGGTCGCATATGCCTTAATGCCGGCGATGATCCGGTTACGAAATGAAATAATGACGCGCTATCGGTATAGCAAGCCCATTCGCATCGGGGCAGCAGGCGGCATTGGCACGCCAGAAGCTGGAGCTGCCGCTTTTATCTTAGGGGCAGACTTTATTGTCACAGGCTCTATCAATCAATGCACGGTAGAAGCAGGTACGAGTGAGGCCGTGAAGGAAATCTTGCAGGGCCTTAACGTGCAAGATACCACCTATGCGCCTGCGGGCGATATGTTTGAACTAGGCGCCAAAGTACAAGTAGTGCGTAAAGGGGTACTTTTTCCAGCACGCGCGAATAAACTCTATGAACTGTATAAACATACTAATGGTTTGACTGGCATTGATGAAAAAATCTTGCAGCAAATCGAACAAAAATATTTCCAGCGCAGCTTGGTAGAGGTATGGCGCGAGACAAAGACCCATTATGAAAAAACAAAACCAAAGCTAATCGCTGAGGCGGAAGCAAACCCAAAAAAGAAAATGGCGCTGGTGTTCCGATGGTATTTTATTTACACGACACGTTTGGCCTTACAAGGCGAGGCAACTAAACGGGCAGACTACCAAATCCATTGTGGCCCTGCGCTGGGAGCATTTAACCAATGGGTCAAGGGTACTGCATTAGAAGATTGGCGCCATCGACATGTGGATGCAATTGGAGAAAAGTTGATGGAAGCTATCGCTGTATTATTGAACCAACGCTACCGGCAATGGGAAGAATTAAAAGAATAAATTGATCCATACGTTTTATTCACAGCGCTCCATTTTTTTAAATAACCAACGTTAACTAATGCCAAGGATGAAAAATGAAAAATAAAGCAATTAAGTTCAATCTATTTTCAATATTAGCTTATGATATCATAGCTTTATTTATTACCTTCTCACCCGGATTAATTGCTTGGAGCATGGGCTTTTTATATTTACATGCCATTTGGAATTCACATTGGATATTTATTAAATTCTTATTGGTTCCTTTTATAGTTTTTTTTATTTTTATTT
>CAIUAS010000248.1 GCA_903897205.1 uncultured Gammaproteobacteria bacterium | reverse complement strand
TGTTCTTTATTACCGCTTTCTGAAAAGCAAATACAAGTTAGTTATACCACGGAATATTATGAAGCATTTAAAAATAGTGCTAAAAAAGAGAAAAAAGCAAATCAATATCCCGCCGTGTTTAATGTCACAGTCATGGATCCATTAATAACTTATACCTGTACTATTAAAGGACTACCATTCTATATTAATCCTTGTCCTCAGGCTTTGCATGAAGTCATAAGTAAGAAGGGATTAATACATTATGCTTATCGAAATATATTTTTAGCTGCCAATAAGCGAAAAGCTGAAGATCATTTAAAACCGGTTAAATTAGCCGAGATTCTCTTAGAGAAAACTTTGCTTGTTGGGGAGAAAAAACCTCAGCCAAATCAATTGGCTGAGGTTTTTGTTGATACAAAAACAAACATGGATGCCAATGGTTTTTTAGGATTTTTCTCGCATTATACTAATGTGTTTGCTAAATCTTATGCGGTGATTGCTAGCGTCATTCCTTCATTCAAGTTAAGATGATAACAAATTGGACTTAAGCTCATAGACTATGGATAAAATAATTGAAGTTCTTAGCAAAACTGATTTAGAAAATATAACCGAGGCAATATTAAACCGTTATCAAAAAATCCTTGGCGAATTGCATTCTGAAAATCTATCAGTCGAAGAGCTTATTGAACATATTGTTTCCTATTATGAAGATATTATTAGTTGCATGCCAGGTAATGTTTATTGGTTGAGCAAAAATGGTATTGGAATTGGTTGCAATAAAAATGTGTTAAATATGTTTGGTCTTAAGTCCTTAAAGGAATTTAAAGGGCTGAGTTTCGAAGCAATGGCCACGGTAGGTAAATGGACAGAAGCAGCTACGGTATCATTTGAAAATGACACGCTAGAAGTTGTAAACACAGGCAATGCTAAATTAAATGTGGAAGAACCTCCCATACCGCATACGGATGGTAGGCTGCTTTATTTTTTGACAAGCCGTGTACCTTTATTTGATCGGTTTGGAAAAGTCATTGGGGTCGTCGGTATATCTATCGACATCACCGATCGCAAACACATGGAAAAAGAACTTCGCCACGCCAAAGAATACGCAGAAGCAGCCAACAAGTCTAAATCCGAATTCCTCGCTGCGGTTAGCCATGAACTACGCATTCCACTCACCGGCATTCTGGGTATGGCGCGTATTCTAGGCGATGAACCTATGCAAGAGGCCCATCATAAGCAAATCAATGACATCGTTACCTCTGGGGAGCACTTATTAGCGCTCGTTAACGATTTATTAGATCTAGCGAAATTAGAAGCCGGTAAGCTAGAGTTGCATTCAAGTCCGTTGGATTTACGTAAACTGGTCGAAGAAATTGCTACCATGCTTTCTTTTCAGGCGAAAGCTAAAAACTTGGAGTTGCTAGTTAATTATGCGATAGACGCACCTCAAATGGTTATTGGTGATGCACGCGCTATTCGCCAGATATTATTAAACTTAATGGGCAACGCGATTAAATTTACCGAGCGTGGCCATATAAGAATAAACGTGGATTGTATTCAGCAAGAGCAACTGAAAGCGCATTTAATTCTATCCGTAGAAGATAGCGGTATTGGCATCCCCCCCGAAAAATTAACCACGGTTTTTGAACGCTTTAATCAAGTGGATTCCTCGCGCACACGTCGTTACGGCGGGGCCGGGCTAGGTCTAACTATCACTAAAGCTTATGTAGAGCTTATGAGCGGTAAAATATGGGTAGAAAGTGAAGTGGGCAAGGGTTCATGTTTTTACTGTCAAATACCCTTTCCACTCCAGGATATGATTAATAGACCATCGATATGGGATCCCTATCGATCCCAGTTAAGAATATTGATCATTGATGATACCTTGCGCGGAGACGTCATCGCGAAGCAACTTTCTTGTCCTTTTTGTCATATTAACCCTGGTGAGCAAGCGTTCAATATGATACTAACGGCACAGCAAAAGCATGAACCTTATCACATTATAATTATGGATCAGCAACTGCAAAGTATCGATGCCATGGAGCTAGGACGACGCATTCACCAACAGCGTAATTTGCAAGCGCCTATGATGGTGTTATTAATGCCGCCCAGCACGGTGGAAGCGCGTAATTCAGCAAAACAATCAGGCTTTTTCGAAATACTGATCAAACCAGTGCACCCTTCGGAACTTTTAGTGAATTTAACGGCTGCCTGGGAGCGTTGGGAAGATAAGCATCGGGCTACCAATAAATCACTGTCTATTTTCTCTGATAAACAACCTAATATTTTATTAGTAGAAGATGATCCCATTATCCAGAAAGTTCATACCATGATGTTAGAAAAAGTAGGCTGTAAAGTGAACGTAGCTCAAAATTCGCAAGAAACTTTATCAATGTATGCCGGTGGTTTCGATGCTATCTTTATGGACGTAGGTTTACCGGGTATGAGTGGCATTGAAATAGCCGCTGAAATTCGTCGTCGTGAACAAGGTCAGCGAATTCCTATCATAGGGGTAACGGGTTATGGCTATGAAGAAGATCGACTCAACTGTCTTGAAGCAGGAATGGATGATGTAGCCATCAAGCCATTAAAACCAGAAGAGTTGACACAATTGTTAATAAAATGGGTCGCAAAAGAAAAAGCATAGGTGATTTCAATGACACAGTTAGCTCCCAAGGTGCATTCAACGCGTTTTGCTGAATTGGCTCAAACAGCAAAAAATCGTATTCGTGAAATAACAGTGCAAGAATTAAAAGAAAAATTAGCGAGCAATCAACCTTTCTATTTAATAGATGTGAGAGAAGAAAGTGAATTTTCTAAGGGCTATATCGCAAACGCTTTGCATTTAAGCAAAGGTATTATTGAACGTGATATTGAAAAACATATCAGTAACCCTGCTGCTGAAATAGTACTTTATTGCAGCGGCGGTTACCGCAGCGCCCTGGCGGCTGATAATTTGCAAAAAATGGGCTATATCAACGTTGCTTCTGTGGTAGGCGGTTTGACCGCATGGTTGAATGAAGGCAATTCTTTGAATTAAAAATTAAGCACTAAAAGCTTAATAATTGTCAGCTGCCAATGTTTTCCTCTGACTAAATTCAAGAAAGAATTTGCGTAACCATGCATTAGCCGGTTGTGAATAAAATCTTGCAATCGTGCCTGATATTAATGACGATATGAAAATAAATATCGCAAACCAAATTAATTTGCTGTAATCGCCTAATGATTCGCGCGAGTAAATTTCCTTCATTAAAGCTAACACAATAATGTGGAATAAATATAATTCATAACTGTTTTGACCGAACCAGCAAATTATTCTGTTAATAATAGGCGTTGAATTAGTTGGTTGAATTGCGGTTTGACTGGCGCCAAGCAGTAAAATTCCAGTACCTATTGCAACCAATGAAACGCCCATCACAACATTTGCCATTATATCGCTGTATAAATAGACTAAGGTAATTAATAAACCAGATCCATATTGGATACTAATGCCAAACCGTCCGTTTAATTGGATTTTATTAGCGATTAAAGCGGTGCAGCAGCCTATTGCAATAGCATCAAAGCAGGAGAGATAACCGTATAATGCAACTATTTCATTGTTAGTGTAAAAGTGTCGGTATATCGGGGCGATAATAATAAGTGCTAACCAAGAGAAAGCAATATAGCGTGTCCTTTTGAAAAATAAACATAAGAGAGGAAAAGTTAAATAAAATGTTTCTTCTACGGATAATGACCAAAGGATGTTTAAACAATAATTAAAATAGCCGACTTTTGCCATCAAGACATTATGCCAAAAGGTAATCACAGACAAAATTGCAAGCGTAAATGAAACATTATTGGGAACATTAGCAAATATAGCAATGTGCACACTATGAAAAATAATGACCAAAGCAAGCATTAACAATAAGCAAGGTATTATTCTTGCAAAGCGTAACTGGTAAAAATTAATAATGTTAATTTCGCCAAGTTCTTTATAACGCTTTAGTGATGTGGAAGTGATTAAAAATCCTGATATCACAAAAAACATAGTGACACCATAATTGCCGTTTTGAGCAATGGCTTTTATAAAATCTACGGCTAAAATTTTATTTAGCGCGCTTTGATCAAGATGATAAGAGAGATGGAAATGTAAAATAAGCACCAGCAAAATCGCAATGCCGCGCAAGCAATCAATACGTTTATTTCGGGAGATTTTAAGAAGCATAATTATTATTTAACCTTATAGGGTAGATTGGGTTAAGTGTAGCGCAACCCACTCCACACAACCGCAACTGAATTAATGCAACTAAATTAAATAAACATCAAAGCGATGTTGCTTGCCAATATGGCTATGGTCAGGTTTTTGGTTATTAATGGCAGGCGCCAGGCGAGGGCGTTTCACAACGACGCGATTTTTGGCGCGCTTAAGGGCTATTTGAAATAATTGATCCGCATCTGGATCATCTCCCACTAGCGCGCGTAACACGCGTAATTCTTTTTTTACCAACGCCGTTTTAGTGCGGTGCGGATACATCGGATCTAAATAAATCACCTGGGGAAATTCAGTGTCAATTAATTGTTCTAAATAATTTTGGGCGAAGTCATTAACTAACTGAAGTGATAAAGGATCACTCAATGCTTGGGTGGCCATTAATCTTTGTAAACCATCATTAAGCAATGTTGCCATGATGACTGAACGTTCCAACATAATGACCTGACAGCCTAAACAAGCCAAAATAAAACTATCACGACCTAAACCCGCCGTAGCATCAATCACCTTTAAAGCATTATTTCCTTTGACGCCAATCGCTTTTGCCAATAATTCATTTTTAATAAAAGTGTGCGATCGTCGGTAGCCCAGTTTACCCGCTAAAAAATCGATATAAACAGGGCCTAAGGTGGGTTGATTAATAGGGCGAATTTCTAAATGTTGTTCCGTATACACTAATAAAAAATCATACTGATTAGCCGTGAGAACAGTCACAGGAAACTTAAGTTGAGCCGCAAGGAGTTCCGCTTTGGTTTGTAAATGTGCGGCAGTGAAACTAATCGCAATATTATTGATCGACATAATGGAATACATCTACGCGTGCCGGTGGAAAGTTGCGCCAGATATATTCCTTGTGCATGCAATGCAAGCGCGAGGTGGGAGAAAGTGGCTGGCGATATAAACTATAAGTAAATTGAATATAAAGCGCGCCTTCCAGCAATAGTGTTTCTAATTGTGAACCTATCATGTCAACCGTGCTTTTAGGTAAAGAGCGTAAGGGCAAGCCAGAGACAATCGCCGAAATGGGCCTGGTTTGTTTTTTCAATAACTCGCTTAAACTACGGGCATCGCCATGAATAATATGCACTTGCGGAAAACGCTCTTGTAAATGCTGCGCTAATGAGGCAGAACGTTCAACCACAATTAATTGCTCAGGGTTAACCCCTCTTTGCAATAACGCATGGGTAATTACCCCCGTACCTCCGCCTAATTCGAGCACCAAGCCCTCATTTAAAGGTACTTGCGAGGCAATATGTTCTGCCAATTTCTTTGAACTAGGACAGGCAGCCCCCATGGCGCTGGGGTTGCTAATAATTTCACGTATAAAAAGCATTAAGCCTGAGTCAGCGCTTATTTCTGGCATGGATGATTTTTTATTGGCTTTCATTACGCAATGATCCTTGCAAAATAGAGTCTACGGCTTCTGCTAAATTATTATAAACAGGAACATTCAAGTGAGGATGCATTAGGAGCGTTTGTTGCCCATAACCTGTTTTTACTAAAATAGGCTGGCAGCCGGCGGCATTGGCAGCATCGACATCCACTTTTTTATCGCCAATATAAAGTATGCCAGTTAAATCAATATTAAAGTGCTTAGCCGCTTGATACAGCATGCCTGGTTTGGGTTTGCGGCAAGCGCAGTGATCCGCTGTTTTGTGCGGACAATAAAAAATAACATCAATTTGAGCGCCTAAGTCGGCCAACATCTGCTGCATTTTTTGATGGATCTGCATTAAAGTGGCTTCATCATAAAGCTTGCGAGCAATGCCAGATTGATTGGTCGCCACTGCTATTTGATAACCCACTTGTTTTAATTTAACGATAGCTTCTAAACTACCTGGAATCGGCAGCCATTCAGCCGGCGATTTTATATAATCATCAGAATCAAAATTAATGACACCATCCCGATCGAGAATAATATATTTACTCATACACTGTCACCGCCATTTTTTTATTATTGTAACAAGGAAATGTCGGCGGCATACGAAAATAATTCGCGTAACTTACTTAAAAGCAAAAGCCGATTTTGACGTAATGCCTGATTTTCAACCATCACCATGACCTTATCGAAAAACGCATCAATAATGGGTTGTAAACTAGCTAATTCAGTTAAAGCCGTGGTGTAATCGGCTTTGCTATAAAGCGGTAATATCTGCTTATTTTTTTCAACCAGCGCTTGCGCTAATTGTTGCTCAGCGGCTTCTTGTAATAGTTCGCTATTTAATTCGCCAGTTAAATGTTGTTGATTTTCTTTTAGCAATAAATTACTCACGCGTTTATTGGCTGCAATAAGTGCGGCTGCTTGGGGCAATTGGCAAAATTCATTAACTGCTTTAATGCGCAAAGCAAAATCAAATGGTGAAGTAGGGCGTTTAGCATACACGGCCGCGAAGATATCGGCAGCAATATTTTGTTCTTGATACCAAGCCCGAAATCTTTCATAAATAAAATCAAAAGTTTGTTGGGCAGCAGAAGCATTCGGTAATGTGATCGAATAATGCTTAAAAGCAAGCGCTAATAATTCCAGCAAATTAATATTTAAGTGTTTTTCTACCAAAATTCTTAATACACCCACTGCTGCACGCCGCAAACCAAACGGATCTTTATCGCCCGTAGGTGCCTGATTAATACCAAAAATCCCAATGAGCGTATCTAAGCGATCCGCCAGGGCGACGGCGCAACTGACAGGATTTTCAGGTAATGAATCTTTGGCGAAACGTGGTAAATAATGCTCACGAATAGCAGCGGCTATCGCGGCAGGTTCACCTTCATGCCGTGCATAATAATCGCCCATCACCCCTTGCAGTTCAGGAAATTCATTGACCATATTAGAAACCAAATCGGTTTTAGCCAACAGGCCGGCGCGTTCAGCATATTGTGGAACGGCATTTATTTTTTCTGCAATATAACCCGCTAATTTACTGATCCGTTCTGATTTAGCATACAGCGTGCCAAGCTTTGCTTGAAACACAATATTTTTTAAATCGGCTAAGCGTTCTGCGAGTGATATTTTGCAATCGGTTTCATAAAAGAATTTGGCATCCGATAAACGCGCGCGCATCACACGTTCATTGCCGCGAATAACTTCGGCTTGATTAAGACTCTTAATATTACTCACCGTGATAAACCAAGGTAATAATTGTTGCTCGCTATTGATCACCGGAAAACTTTTCTGATGATGTTGCATAGCTGAAATTAATGCTTCTTTAGGCACCATTAAAAAACTTTCGTCAAAATGCACTAGCAGGGCAACGGGCCACTCAATAATGCCGGTTACTTCATCTAATAAACCATCATCAATCAACGCAGTTCCATTAATCGTTTGCGCTAATTGCAGTACTTGCTGACGGATATTTGCTTTGCGTTTTGCAAAATCAGCGATGACATAGCCTTGTTGTTCTAACAATTCAGCATACTGTTCGGCTGAAGCAATAGGGATGGCTTGTGGATGATGAAAACGATGACCGTAAGTTATATTACTCGCAGTTAAGCCTAATATTTTTTCTGCAATAATCTGATCGCCATATAACATTACAATCCACTGAACCGGTCGCACAAATTGCGTATCGAGATCCGCCCAACGCATCGGTTTAGGAATCGGTAAATTGGCAATGGCCTGGGTGATAATAGCCGGCATTAATTCTTTGACTGCTTTACCTTTTTCAGTGAAACGATAAATTAACCAGCTACCTTGCGCGGTTTCTAGTTTTTCTAATTGATCAATGTCAACGCCACACGAACGTGCAAAACCAGTTAAAGCAGGGGTTGGCTGATTTTGTGCGTCATAAGCTGCACGCAACGCCGGGCCACGACGTTCAATAAGGTGATCGGTTTGTTGCGCGCACAATTGTGTAATTAAAATGCCTAAACGCTGTGGCGATGCAAAAAAATTAATCTCAGCAAAGGATAATGCTTCTTTTATTAATGCTTGGCGAATATGGTCTGCCAAGCTTTGTCCTAACCGCGGTAATAATTTAGGCGGCAATTCTTCAGTGCCAATTTCAAGTAAAAAATCATGTTGTTGCATAGTGAATATCTATTGTTTTAAAAGTGGAAAACCTAATTTTTCGCGCACGGCATAATAAGCTTCAGCAACGGCACGCGTGAGAGTGCGCACGCGCAAAATAAAGCGTTGTCTTTCCGTGACTGAAATAGCATGGCGTGCATCTAGTAAATTAAAAGTGTGTGAAGCTTTTAAAGCCATTTCATAAGCAGGTAGCGGCAGTTCTAAATTCACTAAACGCTGGCTTTCTGCTTCAAAATAATCAAATTCATTGAATAACGCATTGACATTGGCATGTTCAAAATTAAATTTAGATAATTCAATTTCATTTTGTTTAAATAAATCACCATAAGTAACGTTTTCAGTCCAAAGGATATCATAAATACTATCGACCCCTTGCAAATACATAGCGACTCGTTCAAGCCCATAAGTAATTTCACCAGTGACGGGTTTGCAGGTTAAACCGCCGACTTGCTGGAAATAAGTGAATTGCGTAATTTCCATGCCATTTTGCCACACTTCCCAACCCAATCCCCAGGCGCCTAACGTGGGTGATTCCCAATTATCTTCCACAAAACGAATATCGTGCACTAAAGGATCAATGCCTAATTCACGCAAAGAATCTAAATACAGCGTTTGAATGTTTAATGGCGATGGCTTAAGAATCACTTGAAATTGATGATGCTGTTGAACGCGGTTAGGGTTCTCGCCATAACGGCCATCAGCAGGGCGCCGAGAAGGCTGCACATAAGCGGCGCGCCAAGGCTCTGGGCCAATGGCATGCAAGAAACTGGCAGGATGAAAAGTGCCAGCGCCCACTTCCATGTCCAAAGGTTGCAAAATAACACAACCTTGTTTTGCCCAATATTGCTGCAAAGTAAAAATGAGTTGTTGGAATGTAATGGGCTTGTTTGACATAAATTTCCTTACTGCACTTGCTTGATAGATTGTTGTAAATTATCGGCACTCATTGCACCAGGTATAAAGACACTTTTCGCAGGTTTGGCGACTTGATGACCATTAATAGCCACATTAGCCACAATAAAAGCAGGCGTGCCTGCCAATTGCAATTGATTAGCCAACGCAATATTACTTTTGAGTTCTTCCATCACTGTTTTACTTTTCATATCTGCTTGGAGTTTATTCACGTCTAAACCGGCGGATTTTGCGATATCTAGTATTTGCACGGGCGTAAATGGAGGTTTAGCTTCCATTAAAGCATTATGGAAAGGCAAATACTTATTTTGCATATTAGCAGCTAACGCGGCCTGAGCAGCAAAGTAAGAACTTTCACCAAAAATAGGCAACTCCTTATAAACAATGCGGAGATTAGCATTATCTTTAGCTAATTGATTAATGCTAGGAGCAACCCGTTTGCAATAAGGACATTGATAATCGAAAAACTCAACTAAAGTAACATTACCTTTAGTATTACCAACCACCGGACTCGCAGACGCATTAAACAAAGCGTTTGCCTGGCTATCAACCACTTGCTGCGCCTGCTTCAACATTTCATTATGCGCTTGAGCTTGCAGTTTTTGCATGGCTTCCAAT
>CAIUAS010000247.1 GCA_903897205.1 uncultured Gammaproteobacteria bacterium | reverse complement strand
TACCAACGAAAGTGGTTTTTAGATTGCAGCGATCCTGCCTACTGCCCCGCCTTGATTTTGAAAGGTGGAATCGGGAAGACTTATCCCTTTCTCAAAAACCATACTTTTTTTGCCCTACTTCATTTTGAACCAAGCTACGCCTCTGGTTACGAAGGGTTCAAAACTAAGATGACGGTCGGGCCTTCCCTTAATTTTATTTTTGAGTGGATGCATTCTTTCAAGACTCGCCTTGAGCTTTCTTCTGGACTCACTTTTCCTACCGAGCATTACTGGAAGCATGAATTGAGCCTGGATTCCCGCTATGTTTTTCAAAATAAAGTGGGGATCGCTTTGGGTGGAACGTTTGCGCGACAAGGCGATCAAAAGCTAAGTGAAGTAAAAGTTGAAGGACTTTTCTATTTTTAATTTTAAATGATGTTTCTTGGCTTTGAGTAAACAAAGTTCTAATTCGGTTTCCGCTAATGCTTTTAAATCATCGTTTTGTATGGCTTTAGCAAGGGTTTCTATTCTTTGCTTAATCTTTGTTGTTTCTTTGGGGTGGTGGAGAGCGGGATTGAAAAAGACATATTCTTCATAAATCTGCGGATCTTTTAATAATGCTTTTAAGGTGTCTAAATCTCTTCTTAATAAAGTTAAAAAATAATCGATATTCATAAATTCCCCTGTTTTTTATCGTTATTACTACATTATCACCTGCTAACCTTAAGGAAACATTAAGAAACGCTTATTTTTTAAAATTTACTCCTGAAATCGTTATGCCTAACCATAAAATTGCTAACATTGCACAGACAAGCAATACAACCCCTGCGTTATAATGTCCATAAATCCAGCCGCCTAAACAACCTCCTAGAAATATACCGAAAAACTGACAGCTCGAATAAATACCAATAGCCGTACCTTTGCTGTGAGCTGGGGCTGTTTTAGAAACTTTGGAAGGTAAAATAGCTTCTAATATAGTGAATGATGTGAAGAACAACCAGAGTGCAACGGCAGTACCTAAAATAGAATGCTGCCAAACCCAGAATGATATTTCAGCAATAATCAAACCGCAGACGCTTAATATAAAAATACCAGTTGGATATTTACGTTCTGCCAACATAATAAAAGGCGGCATACTGATAAATGCTAACAATAAAACGGGTAAATATAACCACCATTGATGCGCTTCCGTTAAACCTGCATTGTTTTGTAAACTAATAGGTAAAGCAACAAAGCTTGCAGTTAAAATAGCATGTGATAATAAAATACTTAAATCGAGTTGCAGTAATTTTTTATCGCGTAATACACTGCGAAAATCAGCAGCAATAATCTCAGCTTCGGGATGTACAACAATTTTCTTGGGGGTTGGCACATACGATAAAACCATTAAACCGCAGATTGCTAAAATGGCGGTTAGCCAGAAAATACCGCTCACATTAATTAATGTATTAAGAATAGGCCCCAAAATCATCCCAAGAGAGAAAGCAGTGCCAATAGTAATGCCGATAACAGCCATTGCTTTAGTCCGCACTTGCTCACTGGTTAAGTCGGCTAATAAAGCGATAATAGTGCTTCCTATGGCGCCAGCGCCTTGCAAACTACGACCAATAATAACGCCCCAAATAGTATGAGAATAGGCAGCTACAACACTGCCAAGCGCAAATAAGCTTAAACCTAAAATGATAATAGGTTTACGACCAATTTTATCCGACCACATCCCAAAAGGAATTTGCAATAATGCTTGAGTAAGACCATAGCAGCCTAAAGCAATGCCCATTAAAAGCGGCGTTGTTCCTTTTAGTTGCTGAGCATATAGTGAAAAGACCGGGATAATCATAAACAAGCCCAGCATGCGAAACGCAAAAATGGCAGCCAGTGACAAGGTAGCTTGTTTTTCAGTAGAAGTTAAATTGACGGATGATTTACGCATATGAGATTAAAATCGTGTAAACTGTTTTGTTTGATAAATATTAATTACGAGTAAATAGATGGATACGATTCACATCCGTGGGGCGCGAACCCATAACCTAAAAAATATTGACATCACCTTACCACGTGACAAATTAATTGTCATTACAGGATTATCAGGATCAGGCAAATCTTCTTTAGCATTTGATACGCTTTATGCAGAAGGACAGAGACGTTATGTAGAGTCGCTCTCTGCCTATGCACGTCAATTCTTATCGATGATGGAAAAACCGGACGTCGATCATATCGAAGGTTTATCTCCTGCTATCGCAATAGAACAAAAGTCCACTTCTCATAACCCTCGTTCAACTGTGGGTACGGTCACTGAGATTTATGATTATCTCCGGGTTTTATATGCAAGAGCAGGAGAGCCGCGTTGTCCTGAACATGGAATGGTTTTAGAAGCGCAAACAGTTAGCCAAATGGTGGATACCACCTTAGCGTTACCAGAAAGCACTAAATTAATGCTGTTGGCGCCAATGGTGCAAGAGCGCAAAGGTGAGCATGTACAAGTTCTCGAAGAGTTAAGAAGCCAAGGATATGTGCGTGCGCGTATCGATGGAAAAGTACTTGAACTTAATCAAGCGCCTGCGTTAAATCTTCGTAAAAAACATACCATCGAAGTAGTTATTGATCGATTAAAAGTACATGCCGATCAGCAACTGCGTTTAGCAGAGTCATTTGCAACCGCATTGCAATTAACAAATGGTTTGGTTCATCTTGCTATTCTTGATGATAATAATGAAGTTAAAAAAGAAATAATTTTTTCTGCGCGTTTTGCCTGCAAGCAGTGCGGTTACAGTGTGGCCGAATTAGAACCTCGCTTATTTTCTTTCAATAATCCAACTGGCGCCTGCCCAACTTGTGATGGTTTGGGAGTAAAACAAACTTTAGATCCAGCACGAGTGGTGCATCAACCGGAAATTAGTTTAACTAGCGGAGCAATTCGTGGTTGGGATAAAAATAATAGCTATTGTTATGCTGTATTAAAATCGCTTGCTAAACACTATGATTTTGATTTAGACGCGCCGTATAACCAATTATCTGAGCATATACAACAAGTAATTTTGTATGGTAGTGGCGATGAAAATATTAAATTTAAGTATTCGAGTTTTACGAAAACTCATCCTTTTGAAGGTGTTATCCCTAACATGGAACG
>CAIUAS010000246.1 GCA_903897205.1 uncultured Gammaproteobacteria bacterium | reverse complement strand
GTAATAAGCAGTTTTAATGATAAAATATTATCCCTGCATGCGCTTAATTTTTCATTCAGCTTAGCTTTCCAAGAATCTATTTTCGGTTCGTCAGCATTCGTATTTTGAATGAAAATAGGTTGTTCTGCTGGCATACTATTTTGGAATTGTTCCAAAACAGAGTCAAAGTTTTTTATAACAGCTTCTTTATTGTTAAAAAACCAGCTGCCAGCTTCAAAAAACCAAGGATCGATAACCTCACTAGGCTTGTCTATTATATTTTCATTGTTATTAGCTTGCGCTATTTGTTCGAGCAGTTGCATAACTATAATTTTTAGCACCTGTTTATCAAATTTATTATCTAGCCATAATCTCGCAATGACCCCTAGGAACATTATAAAATCATTTGGGTTAGCAGCAGCGCAGAGTGATGGATCATGGAAGCCTTCTGATAGGAAATTTTTTAAAAAACAAGGTGTATGCTGGGTAAAATTAGCTTCGCTCCTAGTGAGATTTATTTTAATGCCCTCGCTGACTTTGTGTTGTATATGACAATCGGTGATATAGGTGACCAGGGGTTTTTCAGTAGATCCAGAATAAACAATATCAGTAAACATGGATTTTATTTCTGTAATATAAGCAATTTCACGATATAATACCCCGCCAGTTGGATTTGGCAGATACTGTATCATACCCGCATTGTTTGGGTATAAGTCGACCAGTTGTAATTTACCCTGAACAACCATGGCAGCGCTGTTTATAATTCCAATTGCACCTTCTTTCGCGTTTGGAACTTGATGACAATAAGCTAATAATGCCATCATTTCATGTCGATTTACCCCGTTTTTTTCAAGCCATCGAAAATGATCTACGATATTCTTTTGGTAACTAGCTTCTGAATCATTTAATTTCAATCCGGCAAAATGTTTGCCAATACGTTTTGTGTCCTGCTGAAATTTTATAAAATAGCTTAAAGCGTGGTTTAGAACCTTTTTATTAGAATGGTTTTTTGCTAAAAATGGGGCTAATCCTGGGTCGACTGTTGCTAGTTCTTTTAGCATTCCTGCCGTATTAATAAACACTTGTTGGGGAATGTTATAAAAATCTATTAGTTTATAAAATTCACACAAGTAATAATCGGATACAGTTAGCTGTTGATAGTTGACCGCTGCAATGGTATTTCGGCTAGGCAATTCACGCTTATCAAATACCGCTTCGATGAACTCATTAAAGTTTGTAAATTTGCCCGAGGTTTTAACGGTTTCATCCAATTTATTTTCATTAGGTATTAACAGCTTATCCGCCCACTCCAAAAAGTTTTGCCACGCTTCAACACTTTTAAGCCCAGTTAAATAGGCTTCTCGATCCGGTTTTTTAAAATTTTCATCGATCGATACAAAATCCAACAGCGCATTGGCTTGTTTTGAAAAAACCACCGCTGGATTTATTTTTATATTAGTTGCAACCATTATATCGATAAAGCAATCTACCTTTTCAGCTTTATGTGATTTGATTTTTTCATAAAAAGCTATTTGCATAATACAAATATAGACTTGCTCAAAAAAGCTTTCCAGATACTCTATCATTGTATGATTGCTATCTGCATTAATATCTTGTTTTTCAAAAGCGCCAAAAAATTTTATTAACTTTTCATGTTCAACAAATAACGCATCTTTGAAAGACAAAAATAAATCACCATTAATCATTAACCATGCAACCAGGATTAGCGCCATTTCATTTAGAGTTTTCTCTGTTACAGCTAAATTCTCAATGCTTTCATCATAATAAAGTTTATCACTAATATTTCGAGCAATAAGGGCTAAATTTGATTTAAGCTGAGCGAATTGGCTTGCACCATTTCTCAAATCCTTATCTTCTAGTTCAGTTCTAAAACTTTGCAATAATCGCTCAGCTTCGTTTATTAAAGTTATTAGCTTTAGGCAAAACTGACTTAGTATATCGTGATAATGCATGTTTTTTTTCGCCTCTTATTTAATCTATAGCAATCTTTTAATGATCTAAGAGTTTACCAATAAAACCTTAAGGATTTATTAAGAGCCTGGGGAGGTGCACAGTTTTTTTAGAGGGAAGCTAAAAACGGGAATTAATTTAATTAAGCCGAAACTGTATTTAGCTTCGCTAAAATTTTAGCAAGCAATGTGTTGTTTAATTGTGCTTGCACTGGCAAATACCAATAGTTCTCATCAGCGAAATCCTGGCATTTTATGGCGTCTTTTTCGGTCATCACAATAAGTTGATCTTTAGCGAAATTAAATTCATTTTTTTGGAACAAATGATGATCAGGAAAGGGGTGTTCTATAATGGTTAAGCCTAGCTGACGCAGCAGCTTAAAAAAACGCGCTGGATGACCAATACCTGCAACCGCATGAAGCGTTTTATTTTTAAAATAATCGAGTGTTTTAGTAGTTTGGGTTTTATTAACAGAACAAAAATCAGCGGGTATTAACTGCATAAGGTATTCACCTGTTTGCACCTGGCCGCCATTGCAAATGATAAAATCGACTTCCTGCAAGCGCTTTGGCGGTTCTCGCAAACGGCCCGCCGGCAAGCATAAAGCATTTCCTAGGCGCCTCTCACCATCAATCACAGCGACTTCAATATCTCGCGCTAAGGCGTAGTGCTGCAAACCATCGTCGCCAATAATGATGTCGCATGAGTGATCTTTTAATAATTGCTTAACCGCGGCCACACGATTAGGCGCTACATAAATAGGGCATTTTGTTTGTTTGGCGATAATCACCGGTTCATCACCGACTTCGGCAGGGCGACTATTGGCAGTCACTGCGCATGGATAATATTTTGCTTTGCCACCATAACCACGGCTAACAATACCTGGTTTTAATCCGTGCTTTTTTAATTGGTTGGCCAACCAAATAACTAAGGGCGTTTTACCTGTGCCACCTAAGCTGATATTACCAATAATAATGACAGGCACTGGAAATCGCGTCATTTTAAATATTTTTTTCTGATAGCAAAAACGGCGGATGCTAATGATGCTTTGATAAAGCCAAGAAAATGGTAGCAAGCCATAAGCAAGAAGTTTCATATTTTTGTCATTAGCAATAAGCTATAGTTTATTTTTTCGATTTTATAAAAAATGTCATTCGTCTTTAAATTGCATACGATATAGTCTGGCATAATAGCCATTTTTGGCTAATAGCTCAGTGTGCTTTCCTGTTTCAACAATTTCACCCGCATCTAACACAATAATATTATCCGCATTTTCAATAGTAGAAAGTCGATGCGCAATAACTAACGTAGTGCGATTCTGCATTAATTCTTCTAAGGCCGCCTGAATATGGCGCTCTGCTTCTGTATCTAAAGCTGACGTTGCTTCATCTAAAATTAAAATAGGGGCATTCTTTAAGAGCGCGCGCGCAATCGCCAAACGCTGGCGTTGGCCACCTGATAATAAAACACCATTTTCACCTACCATGGTATATATTC
>CAIUAS010000245.1 GCA_903897205.1 uncultured Gammaproteobacteria bacterium | reverse complement strand
TTGACTATTCCTCAAGTATTTTTAATTTTGAGTATTCTTAATTTTATGGTTGCTGTTTATATCTGCAAATTATTACCGCATGCTTTAATTCAGTCTGCTTTTAAATGGCTTTTAAAACTTTTTTATAAAGTCAAAATAACCGGTTTGGAAAATTATAAAGCGGCTGGCGATAGAGTGGTGATTATTGCTAATCATCAATCTTTTATCGATGTGGTTTTACTAACGGCTTTTTTACCCGATAAATTTTTATTTGCGGTAAATACTCAAATCGCTAAAAAATGGTGGATGGCGCCTATATTACCTTTAGTCGATGCTTTTATTATGGATCCGACCAACCCCATGGCCACAAAGCCCTTAATTAAAGCGATTCGCAATGATCGCAAATGCGTTATTTTTCCTGAAGGCCGCATTACTGTGACAGGCTCTTTAATGAAAATTTATGAAGGCCCTGGCATGATCGCGGATAAAGCCAATGCAGTTTTATTACCTATTCGCATTGAAGGCGCGCAATACACTATTTTTTCACGTCTGCGTGGCAAAGTTAAGTTGCATTGGTTTCCTAAAATTTCGTTAAGCATATTACCACCGCGCCAATTTGAAGTTGATCCCGAATTAAAAGGTCGCAAACGTCGCCAAATTATCAGCGCTAAATTATATGACATCATGACGGATATGCTGTTTGAAAGCAGCCATTATTCTAATACTTTATTTCAAGCACTGATTGATGCACGCAATATTCACTCCGGCAAACATATTATTCTTGAAGATATTGAGCACAAACCACTCAATTATAATCAGCTTATTGCACGTAGTTTTATTTTAGGGAAATTTATCAGCCGAAGCACTTGCGCTGCTGAAAACATAGGAATTTTGTTGCCTAATGCTAGCGCAACCGTAATTACCTTTTTTGGTTTGCAAGCTTATGGGCGCATACCCGTCATGCTAAATTTTTCTGCAGGCGCAGCGAATTTAGTGTCCGCCTGCCATACTGCATTAATTCATTCTGTATATACTTCACACCGTTTTATCGAAGCAGCAAGGCTCAATACGGTAGCAGATAAATTAGTGGAGGCCGGCATCAATATTATTTATTTAGAAGATTTACGTGGGAAAATTAATTTAGTCAATAAGATAATGGGGTTAGTTCATGGGCGTTTTGCCAATTATTTTTATAAAAAAATCGCTCCTCATATTTTACCGACCGATCCGGCCCTTATTTTATTTACTTCAGGTTCAGAAGGTGCACCTAAAGGCGTTGTCTTAAACCATCAAAATATCAAAGCTAATTGTTATCAGTTAGCCGCACGCGTGCCATTTACCTCGCAAGATAGTATTTTAAATGCGCTGCCTCTTTTCCACTCTTTTGGTTTAACCGCTGCGACTTTACTGCCTATTTTTTCAGGGATAAAAATATTTTTATACCCTTCTCCGTTGCATTATCGCATTGTGCCGGAAATGATTTATGCCACCAACTCCACCATTGCATTTGGCACCGATACCTTTTTAGCGGGCTATGCACGTTATGCGCACCCTTATGATTTTTATAATGTTAAATATATATTTGCAGGCGCTGAAAAATTAAAAGAAGAAACTCGTAAGCTTTGGATGGATAAATTTGGCGTACGCATTATTGAAGGCTATGGTGCCACGGAAACCTCTCCCGTGCTCACGGGCAATACACCGATGCAAAATAAAAGCGGTACAGTGGGACGCTTTATGCCGGGGATAAAATATCGCTTAGAACCTGTAGAAGGCATTAGCAATGGCGGTAAATTATTTGTTGCTGGCCCTAATATTATGATGGGCTACTTATTAGCCTCTCAACCCGGAAAATTAATTCCACCACCAGATGGTTGGTATGACACTGGGGATATTGTATCGGTTGATGAACAAGGATACGTTAGCATTTTAGATCGCGTGAAGCGCTTTGCAAAAATCGGCGGCGAAATGGTTTCCTTAACCGCCGTGGAACATTATATAGCGGAATTATGGCCTAATAATCATCACGCCGCCATTAATATTCCTGACCTTAAAAAAGGGGAACAAATTGTTTTAATCACTGATTATAAAAATGCTAGCCGCGATGAAATAGTTGCTTTCGTAAAACAAAAAGGCATGAGTGAGTTAAGTATTCCACGCAAAATCATGTTAATAGATAAACTGCCCATTTTAGCAACCGGTAAAATAAATTACGTTGAGGTAAAAAATTGGCTAACTGAAAATTTGGATCCGTTAGTGAATTAACCTCGAAAAAAATTATTGATGAAACAAAAAACAGGCATCAGTCTTATTTTGCCAATATGCATTCAGTTCAAGCCAATGTTGTGCATGCAATGCGTGGCCGGTATCGTTAGCTACTTGGGTTACTTCACGCGTAAGATTTATTCTCTATTTTTTTATTTTGCTTACTTATCAGGTCGATATTTCTTATAATAAAACCTAGATACTTAATTCAACTTAAAAAATTGAGGTCAGCCATGAAGTTAATTCCAAAACTTATTTTATTAATGCTAGGAATATTCATGCTAGGGACAGCTTCAGCCGGTATTCCTTCCACGCAAGTATCGCCCACCGAAAAAAATCAGGGCGATACTGAATATTTATTTATTCAAACTGCAAAAATAGGCAATATGCAAAAAGTTCCTAATCAGAATAATACTTATGTTATTACCTTACGCGAAACAGACCCATGGATAACTTATTTTAGCAATGTACCAAAACGCATTACTGGCTTTATGCATATCGATGATTTTTCACGACTCTTAGCAGCTGAAACCAAAACAAAATATAAAGCCGGCTTAAACTCAGGCATAATTGCACTAATTAATTCGGAAGCTAATAATAGCAGAGAAAAAATGGTTCGTTACGTGCTTTCCATTAAAGATCCTCAATATGATCCAGATACACAAAGCGTAACTTTTACAGCGCATATCGTCCCAGGCATACAAAAAAATGCTATTCCTAGCAATATAAATTTTATTCATGCTTCTTTATTTATTGATTCCATTTGCGCTAGCTGTGGTGCTGAAGGATTTTAATATTTAATAATTATAAACTCGGCCGCTTGCGGCCGACACAACATTTTAACTTACATAATAATGCCTTTTTAGCTGACATTATAATTGTAATTATTTTTATATAATAAAGTAATATTTTGGATACGTTATTTAATGGAGGGACGTTTTATGCAAACTGCTCAAACACATTCTGATAGCGGAAATTCAATCACCGCTTTATTTAAAAATTGGGAAGATGCCAAGTGCGCTTATAATGCTGTATTAGCGCGGGGTTACGAACGCGAAGAGATTAATTTAATCGCGCCTGATAATGCCAGCAAAAGTTATTTTGCAAATAAAAAAACCGGTGCGAGTAATGGGGTTTTAATCATTAATGATTTCAGCCGTAAAACAGTAGAAGGTATGCTCGTAGGTAGCATTGTCGGCGCAACGATTAGCGCACTGACATTGGCTGCGGCTATTGCAACCATGGGCGCTGATTTCATTGAGCTAGGCGCTGGTGTTGTTATTGGTGGTCCACTTGCCATTATTTTAACAGGCATTTTAGGTAGTGTTGGCGGAGGTTTAATAGGGGCTTTAGTGGGCACCGGCATGCCGCATCATGATGTTAAATCAAGCGCCATTACCATTACAGTTAATGCGCATTCTGAAAAAGATTCGCATGAATTAGCAGATGTATGGAAAAAATATCATGGCGAGAATATTCAGCGCTAAAACCAAGTGGTCTTTTGCGCTTTTTTATTTAGCTTTTTTTTCATTTAATTTTCTCAGGCGTGCTAATTTTTCCGAAATTTGAATTTCTAAACCGCGATCGACAGGTGAATAATATATTTTCTCCCCCATCTCTGCTGGAAAATATTTTTCGCCTGCTGCGTAGGCATTTGGTTCATCATGGGCGTAGCGATAATTTTTACCATAATCTAATTCACGCATTAATTTTGTAGGTGCATTTCTTAACTGCATAGGGACTTCGAGTGAACCATAGATTTTGGCATCGGCTAATGCCGCTTTAAAAGCCGTATAAACAGCGTTGCTTTTAGCAGCCACCGCCATATAAACAACGGCTTGAGCAATCG
>CAIUAS010000244.1 GCA_903897205.1 uncultured Gammaproteobacteria bacterium | reverse complement strand
TTGACTTGCGCACAGGAAATTCTTCCTCATCCCATACATAGGGTTTTGATAAGAGCGGCGTTTGTACTTTTGGTTCAGGCGATTTCACAGGAGATTTTAATTTTTCAAATAAATTTTTATGCTGTGATTTTTGTGGAGTTGAAAAGCAGCGTATGGCTATATCAACTGGACGCTTACCTTCACTGTCTGTTATTTGTGGATCAGCACCTAGCTGAATTAATAATTCGACTAAATCAGGTCTTTTGGTCTGACAAGCATAGTGCAAAGCTGTTCTTCCCGATTTAGCTTGTACATTGATATCAGCTCCTTTACGAAGTAAGAACTCCAATATAGATTGAATATCTTGAACAGTAGACCCCATAGTATAATTTTGTAACGCTTTATCTAAAAATTCATCCTCTTCATCAAGACTTCTGGGTACAAGTCGTATAAATAAAAACATCATTGGCGTGCAGCCATTTCTGTCCTTTTTATTGGGATCAGTTCCCTGCTCCAACAAAAATTTTACTAACGATGACTGAGCATGAGAAGCTGCATAATGTAAAGGGGTCCTTTCATAGTGATCTACTAAATCTAACTTTGCCCCTTTCGCCATAAAGAGTTTAATTGTTTTAGTATCAGTCTCCCTCTCCCTGAAATTTCCAAATTGAGGCAACCAATGGAGAGGGGTTTGCTTATTTTTGTCTATAGCATTTGGATTTACTCCTTTTTTTAATAGGACTTTCACTATATGAAATTGATCACAATAAGCTGCATAATGCAAAAGGGTAGCACTATCCGCATCTCTTGCATTTACATCTGCACCCTCGGCAATTAACTGACTTACCAGCCTAGGTTCAAATTGTCTATTTACAACAGCCAGATGTAAGATGCTTCCTTTTTTAAATTTCATTGTATTTTCCATAAAAAAGGAACCTGGATCATAATTTCCATTCAAATAGGTACTTAAATATGGAAAAATCTCTAATTGCTTAATATTTCCTTCAAGTACATAATTACTAAAATCTTTTAACGATATTGTTCGGGATTTTTGAAGAAAATTTTCACAAGCCTGCTGCATTTCCGATTGTAGTTTAAGATTTCGGTGAGGCAAGCCAGCTTTTGTTACAGGGCTATGCGCATTGCTTTTTAACCACTCCTCAATCGCCGCTTTCTCATACACATTCCCATCCGCTGCTAAAACGGGATTTTGCATTAACTGTTTGCTTAATGGGCAAATGAATTCTTTAGGCACTTGAACGATTGGCATATTGGCCTCCAAATAATTTATTCAGAGGGATATTAATTGGAAGGGCCCGGCAAGTCCATGCGCAAGGTGGACACATTGAAGCTTGCTCAGGCCCCTCTATAATAAAGGAAACCCAGTCTTCCTTTATTAAGCTTCTTGCTTAATAAAGTTATTTTAGTTAGAGTCTTTGTTACTAAACGAAAATGCACTTTCCTTTATTATAGGTGAACATGAGCGCTTACCCAGAACGCGTTGGTGAACAGATTAAATGTTCAGTAGCAGGAGAAATCTACTACGCTTATGCACCGAAACCGTTGCCGCCGCTGCCCGCCATTGAAATAGAAAAAATGTATCCTTTGCTAGATCAAGCAAATGTTGCACTGGGCCGCCTCGATGGGCTGAGCATTATTTTGCCCGATCCCTCACTCTTCCTTTATATGTATGTTAGAAAAGAAGCCGTGTTGTCCTCGCAAATTGAAGGCACACAGTCTTCCCTTTCTGACCTCTTGTTATATGAAAGCCATGAAGTCTCCGGCGTACCCAATCATGATGTCATAGAGGTTTCCAATTATGTTGCTGCCATGGAGCATGGTTTAAAACGTATTCAAAGCGGCTTTCCTCTATCACTCCGTTTAATCCGTGAAATGCATGAAATTTTATTAAGCAAAGGCCGTGGCAGCTCAAAGCAGCCTGGCGAATTTCGCCGTTCTCAAAACTGGATTGGCGGAACACGGCCTGGTAATGCAAAATTTGTTCCGCCTCCGCCAGAAAGAGTGATGGACTTGTTAGGAGCACTGGAAAAATTTTTACATGATGAAACGCTTACACTTCCTACGTTAGTTAAAGCCGCCCTCGCGCATATCCAGTTTGAAACTATCCATCCCTTTTTAGATGGTAATGGACGGCTGGGCCGCCTTCTCATCACTTTTATTTTATGCGTAGAAGGGATCATGCGCAAACCCATGCTTTACCTTAGCTTGTATTTTAAAACACATCGGCAATCTTATTACGATCATCTGCAACTTGTTCGTGAAACAGGCGATTGGGAAGAATGGATTCAATTTTTTCTAAAAGGTGTAATCGAAACGGCCAATCAAGCCATTGAAACGGCGCAAATGATTTTAAAACTTTTTACGGAAGACCGAAAAAAAATAGAAACGATTGGCAAACCTTCAGCTTCTATTTTAATAGTTCATCAT
>CAIUAS010000243.1 GCA_903897205.1 uncultured Gammaproteobacteria bacterium | reverse complement strand
TTATTTTTATCAATTCCAACGTCGGAAAGCTCGGTGGAAGCGGCGGGATTAATTTGAGCTAAGGCGTGCGAGCTACATTGATATGCATTGCCTGCCATATAATGCCAGTCTACCGTTTTAATCTGAGAAGCGCCTTTGAAGTGTTCTTTGGCAATAGTGTGTTTGCCGTAAGTGGTTTTATGCTCAGTAATCACAATTAAATTAGCGCCAAGGTTTAAAGCGTGATTTTGTAAGGTATTTAATTCATTTGCCTGCAAGTTTGCATGCGATGTATAAGCCAATGTTCGGCCGTTTTCGTCGCCGCTGTTTATTGGGCCTAAAAATTGACAACTTTTAGGAGCGGGCATTTTGGTGATTTTTATATTGCTGGCTCCAGGTTGCTGAGGAGCTACAGGAGAAGCGCAAGCAGCCACTAAACCAACAAATAGGCAGGCGGCAAAGGGTTTATAGATAGAACGTATTTTGATCATGGATATTTATCTCCCTATTTACATAATATTATTACCGTGCACATATTAGCAAATGTTGTTAGTCTCTGCTACTAATTAGTAGGTCTGATAGAATGCATTTACTATTGTTACTTTTAGCTTTTATATGATTGGATAATACATGAATCATTTCATTAACTTTTCCATATTGCATAAGAATCGCAATTACCGTTTGCTTTATAGTGGGCAGGTGGAACGAAATTATTCCCACAGAATTTCGTGGGCGCTTGGCGGGCCTTAACATGATTAGCTATTTAAGCGGCCCAAAGCTTGGCGATACCGAAGCAGGGTTGGTAGCGGCTGCTTTTGGTATAACAGCTTCAATCGTCATTTATTTTTCAATGAATAATTTGCAAGAACATTCCAACAGCAAAGTTTGTATCACTATCAAGTGCTGGCTTGCTAACGCCACCTTAACGAAAATACATTGGTAAGTCAGCATCGGACTGCTGAACTTTATGCTAGCATTTGACACCTATTGGATATGTATTAAGCTAGAGATATGCGCTTATAAAAAGTTATACCTAAACAAGGAGTGGGAGAAAGGCTAATGAAGCTATCTTTACGGACATTATTCATTGCTTTATTGTTGATATCTATCACTTCATTGCTATTACTGGGCAGTTTTGCTTTGTTTTTTAATTACCGTCTGGCGCAGAATCAAACCTATTTGTTAAATGTAAGTCAAATAGAAAATTCCCGTTTTATGATAAGCAGTGCGCTCTCCAGTTTTTTGGCAAGACAGGGAAGTATTTTGACACTGCATAATGTGAGCGAAATTGCCAATTTGCCTTCCAGGCAAATACTTGAGCAACAATTTGATGCGGGACTTAAAAGTTTAAAAACAACTGCTAAATATTATCCTGAGGTGAATAAAGTATTACAACCCATTCAAATGACCTATCAAGAATTTTTAGAACAAGACCAGCGTTTACTCACTTTAATGCAATCTATTTTAACCGTCCAGGAGCAATTGCAAACACAAGCAAAAACAGTTGATGATGAAGTAAAAAATGTTCGAAATTCAGCGGAATATATTAATGGCGTGTTAACTTTGCAAAATAATTTGAGTGTTCGTCAATTAGAAAAGTTGATCCACAAGAATAGTAATGCTACTCAACGCAACCAACTCAACGCAGCAGCCAATCAATTTTTTAATAGTAATTTAATCAGTGCAGTAAGTGCTAGTTATAAAATCAATACGGATTTTGTGACTTTAGCGGTTTTAACCCACCAATTAGCGCAAGAATCTAATATGGATGCGTTAAATGATTTAAAAAATAATCAAATCGTGCAATTAAACGAGACTATCCGTCAGGAGTTAAAATCGCTAAAGGAAAAATTACAAAGTGCTCCCAACTTGATTCCTGTGGTTGATAAAATGTCTAATCAATTTAATTTGATTACCGATCAATTAATTGCAGCGCCTAATAATATGTTCTTTTTGCGGCAGAATTACAATCATCAAGTAATCGTCTTGCAGCAAACCATTAAGCAGATTCAGCAAGATTTGTCAGAAATTGCAGAACAGTTTAAGCAATTAGATACGGTATCTACTCAATTGAAAACCCAATTACTAACGACGGTTAATCAGTTAACGGTAAAAAATCGTCTAGCGGTTATCAGTGTGGTCGTTGCCTTCTTAGTCTTTATGAGTGTGGTGGGCTTTTTCCTTACGCAGGCTATTACTAAATCATTAAATTTATTAATTAGCGCCATGAAGCGAATTGCTGAAGGAAAGGGAGGGTTGCAGTATCGTTTAGAGCAAGGCCGCTATGAGGATTTAAACCAAGTGATTGTA
>CAIUAS010000242.1 GCA_903897205.1 uncultured Gammaproteobacteria bacterium | reverse complement strand
TCAATTTAGCAATACTTTTTTACAAGCTTGCGGACACAGTTGAGCCACGCCTTTGTCAAATCATATGATACAATGAAACAAAGCTGTCATCTACAAATCCTATGGTAGACACAGTTATTTAAACACTACCCCATTCTTAATTGGTTAACATGAATTCTCAACGATAGCAGCTTAAATAATAATATTTCAGAATTGAAAAACATTAATCCATTAGAAAAATGTACATTATAATATCACTGTGGTCTTGTTGTTAAATTAAGTTGGCTGATATCTTCAGAAATTTCAATATCGACACTCAAGGATTGACCTCGGTGATAAAAAGTTTTAAAAAATCCTATTTGGCTGGTTAGCTTATTTTTATCTTTACAAATAGAAATTTCTTCTGAAAAAGCTGGTAAAAGTGATATTGTTTGGCTAAAAAATTTAATGTCTTTATTTCTAAAAACCACTTCAGCTTCTGCTAATGCATTTGCAACTGTATACGGCCCCGGTATATGACCGCAATATGACCGCATTTGTTTAAGCACTATATTTAAGATTTGCAGGTATAATGCTTCATAATGCTTATCGCCCAACCTTGTTCTCATACTAAATAAATAATTTTTAACAATACAATTTCCTACTGATTGTTCAATTTCAGCCTGAGTTTTATTTGCTTCAGTTTTTACAACTCGTTCAAAAATATCTTCGTTATAAATTAAGGAAATAGCTTTTTGGATAGTTTTTTGGTTAACTCCATTGCAATTAGCCCAAACCAGACCTAGAAGATAGGTTTTTAATTCATTTTCAGCCAGTGAAACTGACTTTATGGCAGGTAAATATAGTTTATTTCCTATCGATAATACATTATTATAATCTTTATCAATTCCACCACCCAAATTAAAGCAGCTAATTTTATAACCAATAGGAAGTTTAGCAAAATTTATATAAATAGCGTGCCCTTCTTCTGCTGGTTGCGATGATGAGCGCCCAGGCCAACCACCAGGATAGCATAAGAAAGCTTGTTCTGTTAACCGTTTATATAAGCCATTAATATGACTATTAATAAAATTATCTGTTTTAAACAACTGTAGTAAAGTAGTTTCTTGATCAATCTTTGCAGTATTAACGGCTATTAGTAGCTCTTGAATCAAGGTAGTTTCATTTATACCAGTGTCTTTCAGTAATAGTAACTCTATTAATGAACGAATATGAAAGGCCAAGTAATTAACGCTAATACCAAATTGTTCTCCTAAAGGAAAACATGCTTCTATAGTACATAATTGACTGGCCTTAGAAGACATATCAGCAAGTATATCAGCCCATAGCTTAAAATCAAATTGGCTTCCTTCGCCCAAAAAACCAACAAGCCTACTAGCAACACGGTTCAGATACTCTCTTACCTTAATTATATCTTGCAATTCTACTATCTTACTCCTTCCAGTTTTAATAACTAATTTAATGAAATCTTCTGTTACAGTTTGTCCACATGAAAGTAAGTTTGAAAGATAATCAGTATATTTATATTGGCTTCTTAAATAATTACCATTAGCGTCTCTTTCGATATAAAAAGAAGCATTATTTTCTAACAGTAATTTAATGCCTTCTTTATAATTATTTTCCAGCGCAATTAACAAAGATGTTTTGCCATCTGAGTTAGATAAATTGATTAATAACTCAGCTTCATCACCAAAGTAAATTAAATCCTGATTAAGTATTATTTCCATAAGAGATAATATTTTATTCTCAGTTGCTATATGGAGCAAAGTATTACCATCATTATCTTTATTATATAAATAATTTTGGTTTTTTGATAAATATTGGTTAAATTTCAATCCTAACTTAGGAAATAACCCTTGGTAGCGAAAAAGTAAGCTAATTCCTCTTAGATAATTATTTTGTATTGCCATTAACAATAATCCATCATCTTGAAATTTTGGATAAATTCCTAATTCAGCTAAATTTTTAATACTTAAATTAATATCAAATAAATTTTCCATAAAAGAAATAATTTGTCTCTGCATGGCGAAATAAAATAAAGTATTTCCATTTTCATCTGTTGCATTTAAGTAAACTGGATTTTCTTTTAAAAATTTAATAACATTATGTAATATATCTTCTGCTAATTCTTTATTAGAAGCTTTAATTGCTTTGTCATAATTATGAAAGATAATTTCAAAATTTGCACTTTTTATAACTTCTATTAAAGCTAATATACTTTTTGCTGATAATCCCATATTAACTGCTCCTTATTTTGATTAAGTTTCTTTTTTATTAAACGGCTATCATAGAATGAAAAATAAGCTATGAAGCAGCACAAGAACATATTAGGGTGAGGCAAGAAATAAGTTTTATTTTTAGATGGGCACGGCCATTTCCTAATACCGCTAGCCTATATAGGCTCAAAATATTATAAAGGTTTATGGCATTTCGGCAATTAGTATAAAATAATAAATTATACTTCATAACGGGCTTAATCGAGTAGGAGGTGACTCACGTCACCGTCCTCTCACACCACCGTACAAGCGATGTCGCATACGGCGGTTTCAGTTAAACGTTTAACAAAGCCCTTTGCTTCGTCAGATTTATAAGCCCTTGCTCTTCGAACCAAGCGTTATTCATGGCGTGGTTAACCGGGATGCTTTTCGATAAGTGCCACCAACCTTTTTCTGATTTTGCCAGGTTCCATGCACTACAAGCTGGCACGCCTAGTTTCATCAGAAATTTTGCTATCGGCCACGCTCGCTTACGCTGTTTCAGTCGATAACATCTTAGTTTACAGCGTATCCAAGCATCTAGCATCGTTAAATCCGAAGGCCACTCCGTGAGGCGAAAGTAGTTGACCCACCCTCGCAGTATCGTGTTGAGTTCGCCAATAAGCTTCTCTAAACTAACGCCGCGATTTCGCCGTGTAAGTGTGCGAATTTTATCTTTCACACGCTCTACACTGTGATTGGCAACTACTAACTTTCCTGTACGCAATAATCGATAACCAAGAAACTGGCGCTCTTCTACTGAGGCACAAGCACTTTTGGTTTCGTTGACCTTCAGCCTTAACCGCTGCCACAAGAATTTCTTCACCCATTGCAACACACGTTCGCCTGCACGCTGACTCTGCACATACACATTTGCATCATCAGCGTACCTACAGAACTTGTGTCCACGGCGCTCTAACTCTTTGTCCAGCTCATCCAGCAATAGATTTGACAACAACGGTGAAAGGGGGCCGCCCTGGGCCAGACCTTTTTGTCGTTCGATGCAAACTCCATGCTTCATTATGTCCGCTTCTAAAAAACGCCTAATGATTTTTAACAGCCTCTTATCGTCAATTCGCTTAGCTAGTCGAGACATTAAAATAGGCTCTTCCGGAATTAATGTACCTGCGTAAACGCTAAAAAGCTAGTAAAATCCAGGCATGTAGAGAGAAGGAGTGAAACGAGACATGCATGATTTTCTAGAAAATTTACTGGCATTGCCAGCTACCAAAGTCACAGATTACAAAATTACTAACGATGTTGTTTACATCCGCGTGGAAAGTACGCATTCACAAGTTCCCTGCCGAAAATGTGGCCGTGCGACTAAACCAAAAGGGTTGGGGCCAGGAAGTAAAATTACGCTACTTGCCAATATTGGGGAAGCCTTGTTATTTGCTGATCCAACCCAAACGCGGCATTTGTGAGCTTTGTGAAGACAACCCGACTAGCAATCAACGATTAGAATGGTATGACTATAAAAGTCGTTACACTAAGGCTTATGAGAACCACATTTTATTTGTATTAGTCAATAGTACTATTTCAGATGTATCCCTAAAAGAGAATTTAGGTTATGACGCTATTGATGGAATATTAGAAAGGAAAGTGAAGGGTTAAGTAGATTGGAAGCGCTTTAAAAAACTGGGATTATTAGGTTTGGATGAAATCAGTTTAAAAAAAGTATAATGCCCCCCACTTTTTAGACCATACAAATTAGAAAATTTGAGAGATACTAGCCTCCCACTGGAGGTCAAAATGTCGAAGAAAAAGAAGTGGTCGGTCGCAGTAAAATTTGAAATTGCTTTGTTGGCTGTTAAAGGTGAAATGACGCTCAATGAAATTTGCAAACGTTATGAAGTGGCGCCTAGCCAGATCCATAGCTGGAAAAAGCAACTCCTTGAGCAAGGCGCACAAGTCTTTAGCAAGGCCGAGAAATCGATCGCGGTGATGGCTGAACATGAACGCAGCCAGCAAGTGCTGTATGAAAAAATTGGGCAATTAACCGTGGAGCGTGATTTTCTAAAAAAGGCTTGGGGCAAAGTTCGGCAGGGCAGCGACGGCAGCTGATTGACGTTAAGCATGAGCAATTAAGTGTACGTCGTCAATGTGAACTATTAGCCCTTAATCGAAGCACCTTATACTATGAGGCTAGCCTAAAACCGGATGACGAGGTCAGCTTATTAAACGAAATACGTGAGGTATGGGAGCGCTGCCCTTTTTATGGCTATCGCCGCATCACACAAGAATTAAGGAGTAGAGGTTATCACGTTAATCGCAAGCGTGTGCAACGGCTGATGGTGTTAGGTGGCGTCCAGGCCATTTACCCTGGCCCTAATACGAGCAAGCAGAATAAACTACATAAAAAATATCCTTATTTATTGCGTGATAGGGCTATTACGCAAGTGAACCAGGCGTGGATGGTCGATATAACGTATTTGCGACTGGCGCAAGGGTTTGTTTATTTAGTTGCTTTAATTGATGTTTATAGCCGCTACATTGTAGGCTGGCAACTCTCAAACACCTTGGAAACAACCTTTTGTATTGAGGCATTGCAATCAGGGTTAACGTTAGCGGTGCCTGAAATGGTAAACAGTGATCAGGGTTGCCAGTTCACCGGTACTGAGTGGATCAATTGTTTAGAAAAACAAAAGATTAAAATCAGTATGACAGGTAAAGGCCGCTGTTTGGATAATCTTTATATTGAACGCTTTTGGCGCAGTGTAAAGCGGGAAGAATTTTATTTAAATGATTATGCGACGGTAAAAGAATTGAAAAAAGCAATGAGTGCTTATATTGAGTTTTACAATAACAAACGCTGGCATCAATCGTTAAATTATAAAACACCGGCTGATGTTTATTTTGGTAAATTAGAAAAAGAAAAAGGTGGACTGATGGACAAGCATTTCGAAACAGCTAACGCCCTTAGGGATAGAGGCGAGTCCGCTGTAATAGCGCGAGTTGATACTCACTTGAGTTTATCAGCGAGTT
>CAIUAS010000241.1 GCA_903897205.1 uncultured Gammaproteobacteria bacterium | reverse complement strand
CTCGGCGGACAAACGGGCTTCGGGGGCTTCGGCCAATAAACCGGTCAGTAACGTGTGTAATTGTTGTGCGCCCGGGACGGTGAGCTGGCTGACTTTTTCCAAGGCTGCATGGACTTGAGTAGAAAGCCCTTTGAGTACAATATCAAATAGCCCCATCCCTTCCATGATTTCTTGGCCTAATACCAAATTTAACAAACTAATGCCTAGGGCATAGACATCGGCCTTAGCGCCATCAAAGCCTTTTTGCTCTGTGCTGGGGATCGCTTGTTGTAATTCGTTGACGTGGTGCAAGCGTTCAGGGGAATAATAACGCACGTCTCCGTTGCTGCCTTTTACAGCTTCACTGGATTTCACACTGGCGGCACAACCAAAATCAATGATGAAAACTGCGCCATGCTGGTCGACAACGAGATTCGCGGGCTTGATGTCTAAATGGCACACGCCCGCCTGGTGCATCGCGGACAAACCGGTCAACCAGCTTTTAGCGGTGTGCAGCAGGGTTTTCATCCATAAGCCCGGATCCTGGGTTTTTAACTCGACTAAATACGCTTGCAAGGCTTCGCCATTGCCAAAGCCCGCGAGCGGCAAGAATTGATAAATGACCGCTTCGTCATTGCTTCCCGTGGTTTGTACGGAAGCCATCAGTGGCAAAATATTCGGTTGGCCATTTAAGGATTGTTGCAAGTCGGCTTCCGAGGTTGAAGCGGCAATTTTGTCGCTGCCTTTGATCTTTTTGACGCCGATAAACTGGTGGGTGTTTTTATCATACGCCAGTTTTAATTGGCCAAACTGACCTTGCCCCAGCACGAACTTATCTTTTTTCTTGCCTTCCTGAAAGGTCACTTGAATGCCGGTTTGAGTCAGCAATTGTTGCGCCTCTTCCCGGGTGATTTTATTCACCAGTTCAAAGCGGTTGCCAATGAGAGTGCGGCCTTTCTCAATCCGGTCTTTGCCTTCCAGCTCAATCGCAGAATCCCGGGGCAGGCGCTGTTGCCGGCGACGGTAAGCAAAAAAGCCCAGGCCGCCGAGTAAACACAAGCTGGCGGCTGTGCCGGCTACCGCACCGGCGATGATAGCCACATTATTATTGCTCGGTTGGCTTTTAGTAGGGGGCGTTGAATTTCCCGTCGTGCTCATCAGTGGTGCTTCTACCGTTATTGTTTTATTGGCGATGTCACTGGGCGCCTGGCCATCATTGGCCTGGAACGAAACCGTGCGTAACCCTAAGGCAGGGTTAGGGAGCAGGTTGTAATATTGGACGCTTTTCAACGCGGCCTGGTAAAAAGCTACAGGCGAACTGCCGGTCAGGCTTAATACACCGGTAGTGGGATTGTAATCCCCAATAATCCCATTCTGGTTCGTAAAGGCCAGCTGGTCTTCACTGCCTGTCCAACCGCCGCTGAACCAAACGGTGGCATTGGCTAAATTTGCACTGTCCACATCGGTTGCGGCCAAACCACTATCCAGCGTCTCTTTAATTTGCGCGGCATTGGCGGTATACAGCAAACTGCCCACAGAAGTTTGCACAACGGGCGGATCATTCACGGGCGTAAGGGTCACGGTTTGGTTTAGCCAGGCGCTATTGAGTTGGCCATCGTTGACTTGAAAACTGATCGTTTTTGGTAACAGCGTTGGATTATTGGAAAGATTACGGTAACGCACATTGCGCAACACCGTTTGATAACTCGCTAACGTGTCCGTTCCAGCGAAGGTCAAGGAGCCGGTGGCGGTGTTGTAATTGCCGATAATAGCGCCCGTGTTATTGAATAACAACTGGTCTTCACTAACGACAAAATTTTCCATTATCCCAACTTCAGCTGCTGACAATAACGTGCTGTCCATATCATCCACCACCAAATTGGTGCCGATCACTACGCCATTGGGATCTTTTTCAACATAATTTACGGTGGTCGTGTTTTGGGAAAGCATCGGCGCGTCATTGACCGGAATGCCAATTAAATTAATAGTCCCCAACACATCCGGAGCATAACTATTACTCGCCTGGGCGTTGATCGTAACATTTTGGTTGAAATTCAGACTGGGATAAAACGTCAATGACGCCAGCAACGCATTGACATCATCCGATAGGCCCTGCGTTTGCCAGATGCCTGTGATGGGATTAAACGTAGAAGTGGCACTGCCATATGAACCCGTCGATAAAACACCACTGTTAACCGGTATAACGGTCAGATTAGTAGCTACTGTGGACAGCCAAAATGACAGCTGAATGCTAAAAACAGGTAGAAATTGTGGTACGTCTTCAGTATAGGTAACCGTCTGATTTGCTGTGGACAAGCGGATAATAGGGGTTGTATCAAAAATGCGACCATAAATACCCCAACCTGATCCATCCTGGCCAAAACTATCCCACGTCACCACAAAGTTGTTGTTGGGGAATGCTGTGACGCTGGGATACCCTTGGATATTCGTGGTATAGGTATTCACCTGAAACTCAGCGCCTATCGTTCCTCCTGTGGTATTGAACAGTTGGCCATAAATACCATAGTCTGAGCCATCCTGGCCAAAACTATCCCACGCCACCACAAAGTTATTGTTGGGGAACATCGCAACTCGGGGATTGCCTTGGTTAGCCATGGTATAGGTATTCACCTGGAACTCAGCGCCTATCGTTCCGCCGATTGTATTAAATAGTTGGCCATAAACACCGTCACCTGAACTATCCTGTCCAAAACTCTGCCAGGTCGCCACAAAGTTGTTATTGGGGAACGTCGCGACGCTGGTGCCTGGAGACAACCGTTGGTCACTCATGGTATAGGTATTCACGCGAAACTCAGGGCCTATCCTTCCTCCAGTGACATTGAATAGTTGACCATAAATACCATAACCTGAACCATCCTGGCCATTACTCTCCCACGTTGCCACAAAGTTGTTATTGGGGAACGTTGCAACACTGGGCAGGTGCTGGTCATTGCTAATATAGGTATTCGCGCGAAACTCAGACCCTATCATTCCTCCTGTGGCATTGAACAGTTGGCCATAAACACCATAACCTGAGCCATCCTGGCCAAGACTATCCCAGACCACCACAAAGTTGTTATTGGGAAACGTCGCTACGTTTTCAGATCCTTGGTTACTCGCGGTATAGGTATTCACGCGAAACTCAGGGCCTATTATTCCTCCTGTGGTATTGAATAGTTGACCGTAAATACCCAAGCCTGAACTATCCTGGCCGCTACTCGTCCACGTCACCACAAAGTTGTTACTGACGAAAGTCGCGACACTTGGGCTATATTGGTCACTCGCGGTATAGGTATTGACACGAAATTTTGAGGCTATCCTTCCTCCTGTCGCATTGAACAGTTGGCAATAGATATCCACACTTCCATCTCCAGTTTGATTATAACTTTGCCAAGTCACTACAAAGTTATTATTAGGGAAAGTGGCACTACTGGAATACTGTTGGTCACTCGTGGTATAGGTATTTACCTGAAATTCCCCAGTCGTATCCCGTTTCGCAATGCCTCTTTCGCTCACCCGTCCCAGCGCCGCCGCCGCGGCCACTTGCAAAGCTAAACCCGCCGTTATCGCTTGTACTGGATGATGGATCACATAGTCGCCCAAGGACTTTACTGTGTTCCAAAGTGAAGAATGACTTTTATTTTCAGATATAGTTTCAGTGGCGTCAGATGGCATAGCGTTTTCTTCAGTTTGTTGAAACTCTGCTTGAGCCTCTGCCAAAAAGGCGCTGAGGCTTTCTCGAAATTGCTGATAAGCCTTTAAGGTGATGGTATCGCGATAAAGCAATGGCTGTAATTTCTTCTCCACCGTGTTGTAAATGTTTTCAGGCACTAAGCCTTTATAAAAGCGGACTGCTGCTTTCGTCTCCGCCAAGCTGATTTCCTGCTTGATAAATCCCTCCAAACGTTGCAGGACATCGGCTTCAAAGTTTTCCAACGTAAATGCGGTTTGCTCAGCTAAATCTTGTTTAAATTGCATTAACGTTGCCGTGAACACTGTAGTCTCGACAAAGGACTTGTCCGGATGATGGCTGACATAATCCGCTAACTCCCGGATCCCTTGTTCATACGCCAGTGGCGATAAGGTCTGTTTACCAATCAATCCTTGCCAGTCCCATAATTGGGCTTTTAATTCTTCCGCCGAACAATCAAAAATATCCTGTTTGAAATCCTCTAACGCACTCGTGAAATGCGCTTGCCAGTAGGTTTTATCGGTATAGTTGATTTCATAAACCGTCTGCGCGGCATACGTACCCGTTGGTTGTGAACTGGGTGTTTCTGACCAGAATAGCTGGATGGCATTTTCAGTGAATTGAACGGTTTTGTTGTAAAGATAAGCAAACATCGTGTAACTCCTTGCTAAGAAAAAAAATGGCCCGCAACAATTGAATGTTGTGCAAGCCCCTAAGGGTTAAATCGCACTGGCAAGGCGGGTTCTCAGTGGGCAACTTCAATTGCCGGATCCGCTGTAGTCGCCTGTTGCTGTTTTTGCTGTAAATAAATTCCTTCAAAATTAATCGGTTCCAAGGCAATGGCCGGAAAACCCGCGCTCACGCACAGCATCGCAATGGCTTGGCGCGCATACGGGTATAACACGCTTGGGCAGTACGCTTTCAGCAATTGTTCCAGTTGCTCAGCCGGATAACCTTTGGCTGTAAAGAGGCCGGTTTGTTCGACTTCAATCCGAAACACGGCCTGCTGCTGCGAACGGCTTTCGACGTTCAACGCTAAGACGACTTCATAGATGTCGCTTTCCAGTTCTTGTTGGCTGATCTTCATCTCAAATTTGATTTCCGGCTCATAAGGTTCTTTAAAAACCAGCGCGCCACGCGGAAGCTCACACAGTTGTTTTTTTAGAAAAATACGTTGAATTTGAAATGAGGTGTTGGATGGCGATTGTGCAGAATCCATGACAGTTCTCCTTCTAGGGTTGGTAAAAATGGCGTACGTTAATGAACGATTTCAGAGACTCATTGGTTTTTTTAAGCGGCGCAATTGCGTAAATGATGAAGTCTTTGACGGGCGATTTTTTTCAAGCACGGTGTAAAATGTGAACGCGCCGAAAATATTTTTTGCGTCCGGCATTAATGTACCTGTGTCAATGTTAAAAGGCCAGAAAAATTCAGGCTCGTATAGAAAAAGATTTAAATTTTAACATCGTTGTTTTGGTGGCGCATTTAATTTCACGGCGTTCCTGAACAACATTCTTATTTCACTATTTAATTTGTCGAATAATAACTTTATAAGTCTTTTTTGTTATCTTCTCCGTATTTCTTCATTATAAATTAGTGCAATTTTATATTTAAGATTCAATAATCGTTCATCTTACTTAAGCATGAACAAATAATTGCTGAAACTTTTGAAAGTTAGAAAAATACTGCTGCACAGAAAATTAATGCGCAGAAGAAATAAACATAGTCGCTAAATTATCAAGCATACGTTGGCAACGATGGGGGTATAAAGCAAAGAAGCCATAAACGAGCTTGATCAGCATTTCCCCGCAACTTTTTATGAGCTTAATAAAATCAACATTAAAACAAATAGTTACAGAGTTATGGGTAATGGTTAGCCTCTGTTGAGAGTTGTGTTAAAAATTTAGCTACTGCGTTCCTGTTCCGATATTAATGCGCAGGAAATTATTTTTTGCAAAGTACTATGTCTTGGACGTGTTATTTTTTTGCTGAGAGATTTCTGTTAGCAGTTTTTGAAAATAAACACTGGATTATCCACGATGCCGCTTTTTCCTATGCTGTTTTGGCCCGCAGATACCAAAATTATCACAATTAATAAGTAAGGATAATTGTTTTATTCCGCGAATATTTTCAATGGAAATCGATTTGACTTTAATCACGTTTAATTGTCCTTATTGGAAGTGAATAATGTTTCTCTGAGTGTCTGTCCATTAAAAACTTTTTTATCGAATTCGACTTTGCTGGACTACCTGCAACGCTGGGAGAAAGATGAGGCATTAGCCGCTAACGTTGCGGAAGGCATTTCTGAAACCTTTATGCAATCGTTGAATGCCGAATTTGGCCGTCTCATGCAAACCAGACAACAAAAATTAGAGGCGCAACTAGGGCGGGAACGTCAACAAAACAAAGAAGCCCATGAGCTATTACAGGAAACCGAAAATAAGCTTCAAAAATCAGAAAGCCAACGTGAGATTGAAAGAAAACAAGCCGCCGACACGAATTTAACCCTTGAAAAACAGCTCTCTGCCAAAGAAGCGGGTAATGTGCTTTTAGAGCTTCAAGCAAAAGTCACACAGCTCCAGCAAGAGAATGAAAAAATCAAAATAGAAGCCGCAGTGGCCAAGACGCGTATAATGGAGTTTGAGAAGCGATAATAATGAGTAAATCGTTCACTCTATAGCAGACTTTAGGGGTTGGTGCCGACACTCTGACTCGAACAGAGGACCTATTGATTACAAATCAATTGCTCTACCAACTGAGCTATGCCGGCTTACAACAAATACTAAAGAGAGCCGATTTTAATCAAACTTAGGCAATATGGCAATTTCTAATTTAACTTTTTATTTGTAATTTTAGCATTTTCAATCAAAATCTATTCCTGCTGCCGCTTCAGTCCATTGAATTTCGTGTCCTACCATATATTGCTCTGTCATTTCACGTGTTGTATGCCCTGCTAGGTTTTGAGCATCAATGCCTTTATCTTCATATAATTTAATGCCCAAAGCTCTAATCTCATGGAAAGTAGGGCGTTCTTCACTGGGCATGTTTTTAAACATTTTAATTTGATCTCTTATCTTGGCAAATGTTTTAGTTAAATAATCAGGCGTGACCTGAGTGATGTGCTTTTTTTGTTTGCCAGAACGATTTTGAGTGCTTAATCTTTCTGGCATTCTGTGTATTAAATAAGGGCTTAATGTGTCATCGCGGCATCTATCAATTACTTGCTTTAGCGGAGAATTAATTTTGATTTTAATATAGGCTGCTTCTCCATGTTTTTCGGTTTTTGTTTGGATAACAAATAAAAAACCATCACGGATATCACTAAATTGCATTTTAACAACATCTTCTCGGCGCTGCAGTGTTTGTAAAGCAATATCTATAGCATTTTTAAACCAGGGTTCAGCTTCTCCATGATTATAAATAGCTTTATAACCTTCTAAGGTTAACCGTTTGCGTTTTTTGGCTGAATTTTCTGGGATCGTTTTTTCGGCAGGGTTGTCATTGCATAAACCGCGTGCAACGGCATATCTAAAAATAGTACTCAGAAGGCTGCGATATCGTTTAGATTGTACAGCTGGAAATTTTTCCAAAAAATCTGCGATTTCTAATACAGAAATCTCATCGATGGGTTTTTTCCCCAAGTCATTACGAATATGAACAAGCTTATTTTTATAGTCATTAGTGGTTTTTTCAGCTAGCCCTCTTTCTGCCATGATTTTAGTTTCAAATTTATCTAAAAAATCATTAAACAAAGTGCTGTTACCCATGACTTTTTCAACTAAATCCCTGCCATCCATTAACATAGAATTGAGTTGTTTGGCGGCAGCCACGGCGTTGGCTTTATCTTTGCCCATACTGTGCCATGCACCACTATCAGGTCGCCGATATTTATAATAGCCCTTTATACCTAAATAAAGGTTAGGTGGTAGAGTTTTATTATTGTAGATTCTGTTTCTTCCCACGCTTAACGACCTCGGTCTGCTAAAATACGATCTACTAATGGATTACCTGTTCTACGCGCCTCAGCTTCAATGTCTATAAAATAGAACCTTCCCTGCTTTTTGCCTGGCAGTAAACCTTCATTAATCTGTTTGATTAATGTACGCCTGTCAGGCCTTGAATCATCCGTGTAGTGAGTTTTCCTGTACTCTTCCAGACTCATTAGCTTCATACATAGACACCCTTATTTTTACCAAATTTTCACCAATAATCCAGGTATGTAGTAAAAAACTGCCAGAAATATTGTTTGCTTTATCCCAAAACTTTTAATTTGCTATAAGCTGATTTAATATAAACAAAAAACACATAGCTAATATATGAATTTAAGATTTATGTTGGGACAGGGATAACACGGATACACCTAAGACTAATTTCTTCCAATTTATACTTCTAATCCTTCGTCTAAACAATATTCCCGCAGTTTCAGTACCTATTTGATACGTTACTGTACTGCAAAAACTCTCCAAATATTTGGAATTTTTCTCGGATAGGATTTCCTAAAAGGGTGACGCAGTTATGCGTTAAAAATCAATAAGGGTTTGAGCGGATCAATAATTAGCAAAAGGTATGAGTGGCGATTTGTTGCTAAAAGCCTGCCGGGTCATCGGCTCGCAAGATAAGTTAGCTAAGAAGATAGGCGTCAAGCTTACACGGCTTAATGCCTGGATAAATATGAGCATTAATATTCCCTACGAATATGCGCTTGCCATTGAAGGCGCTACAGAAGGCATCGTAAAAGCAGAAGAATTAAGCCCTGAAAAAGCACGTATTGCTAATGGCCATCAACTGCGCTCAACCAATCGCTCATCCTATGGAAAAATCCAACAAGTGCCTATTTCAACGATTAAATATATTCAGGGCTGCGGTGAGGATTTAAAAAATATCACGCGATTAGCGGGCGAAATTCAAGCTCATGAATTGCTGCGCCCTATAGCGATAGATTCAAGCCATCAATTAATTTTTTGAAATTTGCAATTACGCGCTTGCAAGCTAGTTGGAAAAAAAACAATTTCAGGCTGGATTTTAAATATACAAAATTTATTTGAGAAAACACCTCCGGTATACATATTAAAAGAAAATTTTACTATTATTGAGCGCGCAGCAATCGGTATTGCACTTGAAAATTTAAATAATTATTACGAAAACCAAAAATATCTTCATGTTAAAAATCTAACGTTTAAACAAAACAAAAAAATACGGGACGTGGT
>CAIUAS010000240.1 GCA_903897205.1 uncultured Gammaproteobacteria bacterium | reverse complement strand
GTGGCTACTCCCATTATTGGTTTATCAGGGAATGCACGTGTAGAGCAAAAAGAAGAAGCTTTGGCGGCCGGTATGAACGCTTATTTAATTAAGCCTTATAAAGCAAAGGAGATTTATGAAACGCTAGCAAATTGTTGGCAACGACATCACTCAAAACAAACGGAACAAAGCAGCTACTCTTTAAAAGTCACTGCTTATCCGAGTTTTTTATTTAGCTTAAAGAAAAAACTCGGAACAACACCTTCTGCTTTTGCAATAGAAAAAATACAGCAGGAACAGGAATTAAATAAAACTATTAATCAACTAAAAGAATTAACCTTAGAATACCAGTCGCTTCCAGATTTTGATCAAGACTATGTCATGAGTATTCAAAATGATTTAACAAAATTGCCAGTGCACCCTAATCCATTGATTTGTGTGCAGGCACATATTCAAATCCTGCGAGATACCCTAAATACTTATCAAATAAACCAAAAGCGCAAAGAATTTTCTTTATAATTTATAATAAAGTCTCTATATCACTCGTTCTAATATAAATAAGATCATGACCTTCTTTTTTACTTTTTCTCTTTGATAAAAAAGCAACAAATTAATGCTACTAATAAATATCCCACCAGAACACTAAGCCCAAGTTGATAAGCATGCACTGAAAAAATTCTGACATCATCTACTTTAAGCCCATCCCAATGTAAATCTAAAATTTTACCGATAAGCGGCTCGGCTAAAGCGCCGCATAGTGGGTCTCCCATATTAAAAACCCCAATCACCGTAGCGATCAAGGTAGCAGAATTAATATTTTTTGCGATGGTATAACTTTGTAGAAATCCACTAGCGCCTAGTCCAAACAAAAAAATACAACCATTCAGTAATTGCACAGGTAAATGTGGTACATAAAGAATGATGAGTAGAAAAAATAAAGATGATGCCGCCCCAATAGTAATAACAGGCCACTGTTTGGTTAATTGCTTGCCAATCCAACCGACAATAATACCGCCCGCAGCAAATCCAAAAAATGCCAAGGAAACCGAAGAAGCAGCGCTTGTTTTTGTTAAATGGTAAGCCGCCATGATAAAGGGCACTCCCCATAATCCACCGAACACAGAAACAGGCGTAAAAGCACAACCTCCGTATATAATTAGCGGCCAATTAGATTTATTACGAAATAAATCTATTAAATCACACCAACGAAATTGCTGCGCATTAGCTGTTATTTTTTGTGTATGTTTACTTTTATTTTCCTTAACCACAAACCAAAATAAAACACAGAGAATAAACCCAAGCAATGCGCAAAATACCAAAGTATTACGCCATCCCACCTGATTAACCAGCCAAGCCAACGGAGCTTCTGCGGTTCCTGCACCTGCCATGCAAGCTGTACCAAAAAAACCAGATAGCAAAGCAAAATATTGGGCAGGAAACCAAGTGCCAGCTATCTTCATATAACTAGTGGTAGCAAACGCGGCACCAAAACCAATTAACAAGCGCCCAATGCAAGCTAACGCAAAAGAACTCGTTTGAGAAAATAGCAAGACTCCGCAAGCACATAATAAAATCGCCAGGCTGGTCACCTTACGTACGCCATATTTATCCAGCAAAATACCGGAGGGGATCTGCATTACCATATAAGTATAAAAATAAAAGCCAACCAAAAACCCTAGCGTTGTACCCGTCAACGAGTAGGTGCGCATTAAATCGGTAGTCATGACTGCGGGGGATACTTGCAAAATATACTTATAAAAAAGAAAGCAGGCCCCCAAAAAAAATAACAACCAGCTATAAGCAAGCGGTTTGTCTACTGAATATTTCTTTATCATTTAAGCCTCATTATTATTATAAAATTCATTTAATAGCATCTACTATATCTGAAAAATAATTGATAAGTTGCGGCCTTTTATACCAGGTTAGCGCCATTTTATTTTCATATATCTTGCCGCCATTAAGTAAAATTAATTTTTTATTATCTAAATAGGGTTGCGCAAATTCTTTCGTTAAAACGCCATAGCCACAACCTTCTGCCAACATTAAGGCCATTGACTCAGGGCGATTTACAAAATGGCGTTCTATGCGTGCATGTTCAAACAAATCGAAATATTTAAGATAATTAAATGTCATTTGATCGGTTATATTAAAATCAACAATATGTTCCTGTTGAAGAATTTCTAACCGTTTGCGTTGCTGCCATTTCGCGGTACAAACTAAAATATATTTCTCAGGACGCAGGTATTTATAATCCATTTCTAAAGAAATGTTTTCTTTTTGTAAAATCGCCAACTGGCTAGCACCACTGCGTAACCACTTATCGCGATCTTCCGTATCCACCACTTCAAATTGCATCTGCAGATGCGGATATTTTTTTATAATATTTACACAGCCTGGAATCACTCGAGCATGCATGATACTAGAAGGCCCGCAGATTGAAACATGCGTTGTACTTGCCGAACCAGCACCGGCAATATTCGCCAATGTTTCATCCGCCAATTGCCGTGCCGATTGGCAATAGCGCAACAACGCTTCTCCTTCTGGAGTTAGCAACATGCCACGGCGAGTGCGCGTAAATAAAGCTGTTTTTAAGCGGGTTTCTAAAGAACGGATACGTTGCGTAATCCCCGTTTGCGTAATATGTAATTGCTTGGCAGCGCCGTGTATCGTTTTACACTGAGCAACAAGCATAAATGCATCAAGTTGCGGATTGAGTAAACTCATTTATTTTCATCACTTTTAAAAAATAATTCATTATATTTATATCACTTGCTCGCTTATACTGTAAACGTATTATTTATCGATACGCTAATAATCACTATTTATACTCAAAGCGTTTTACTATTTTTAACTGAGAGCTAACGATGACCCATCCCAGCAAAACTACTGGCATTTCTATTTTTGCACTAGTCATGCTAATCACCGTTTCTATTGATAGCATTCGAAATTTACCGGCAACCGCCCTATTTGGTAGCTCACTGATTTTCTTTTTTATCTTTGCCGCATTAACCTTTTTAATACCCGTTGCGCTGATATCGGCTGAACTAGCAGCAGCTTGGCCTAAACACAGTGGCATATATCACTGGATCAGATTAGCTTTTAATGAAAAAATGGCGATGTTAGCGATTTGGCTGCAATGGATTAACACCATGGTATGGTATCCAACCATCTTATCATTTCTTGCCGGCACCCTTGCCTCATTAATTAATCCCGCGCTAGCACAAAATAAAACTTATTTAGTTAGCGTGATCTTAATAACGTTTTGGACGCTGACTTTAATTAATTTAAAAGGCGTTAAAGTTTCAGCAAAATTTGCCAGCGCTTGTGCAATATTAGGCATGGTAATTCCTATGGCGCTCATTATTGCCTTAGCGATGCTCTGGTTATTTTCAGGTAAGCC
>CAIUAS010000239.1 GCA_903897205.1 uncultured Gammaproteobacteria bacterium | reverse complement strand
GATAGTTTATATTCTATCGCATGGATGTATGGCTTAGATTATCAGCAAGTTGCACAAGTTAATCATATCGCTCCTTCCTATCGAGTCCATACAGGTCAAAAATTGCAGTTAAGACCACGCTCAGATACGGCGACGAGTATTATTCAAACAACGTCTATCGCTCCCGCACCAGCCACCCTACAGCAACAACCTGCTTTAACTTCAGCAGTGCAAGCGCCAACAGCGACCGCTAATGCGCAACCAACCAAGGCAACGGCTGCACAGGTGATTTCCGCTCCCGCTAGCGGTTCTATTATGCCTCCTCCAGGTACTACGAATACGGTTGCCGGTATTACGTGGACATGGCCAGCGCAAGGCAGTATCACCAATGGTTTTGCTTCTACTAATTTAAACCGTGGGGTTGATATCGCCGGTAAATTAGGCGGTCCAGTAATAGCCGCCGCTGCGGGTAAAGTGGTTTATGCAGGTAGTGGTCTGCGTGGTTACGGTCAATTAGTCATTATTAAGCACACCGATGAGTATTTAAGTGCTTATGCCCATAATCAAAAATTATTAGTGCATGAAGGGCAGGTAGTTCGACTAGGCCAACAGATAGCAACGTTAGGCACTACTGAGGCCAACAGTCCAGTACTGCATTTTGAAATCAGGCAAAATGGTAAGCCAGTTGATCCATTGAAATATTTACCAGGGCGTTAGAAAGGGCTTTTATGCAACGATTGATGCCAAACCCGTTGAGATTTGTGTTTTATAAACGCTAAGCAAAGAGTACCGCAGCGACAGGGCCCTGGGCCACCGATGTTAGCTGGCGCAATAAAAACGCAAAATTTCAACAGGATTGGTATATTTTAAGGATTAAGGAAAAAAACAAGAGGATGTATCTATGATGAAAAATAGGGAAGATAAAGGCGGGGACGTGGCTGAATTTGATGAAATAAGCACAGGTGATTTGGGCATAACCGAAGTATTAGAAGATGAGATTTTAATTGAAGAGACGATTGAGTTTACCGAAGAAGTAGTAACGGATGTGTTGCCACAACGGCATTATTCTTCAGATGAGTCCATCGGTCCGACTCAAATTTATTTAAATGAAATTGGCTTTTCGCCTTTATTATCGGCTGAAGAAGAAGTGTATTACGCAAGACGCATTGCGCAAGGAGATAAAGAAGCTAGACGACGCATGATCGAAAGTAACTTGCGTTTGGTGGTTAAAATTTCGCGCCATTATAGCAATCGGGGCTTGCCTTTATTGGATCTAATTGAAGAAGGTAATATTGGCTTAATGCGTGCTGTTGAAAAATTTGATCCAGAACGCGGGTTTCGATTCTCTACCTACGCGACTTGGTGGATTCGTCAAACGATCGAACGTGCCATTATGAATCAAACGCGCACCATCCGCTTGCCTATTCATATCGTAAAAGAATTAAATGGATATCTACATGCTATTCGTAAATTAACCCAAGAATTAGATCATGAGCCCTCGTCAGAAGAAATTGCAGCTTGGCTTAAGCGCCCTATCGAAGAGGTTGAACGTATACTAGGTTTAACAGAACATATTACTTCTATCGATACGCCAGCGGGTGGCACAGAGGCAGATAAACCCTTCTTGGAAACACTAGCGGACACTAACAATATCGATCCCGCTGATATTTTACAAGATAACAATTTGCATGCTCAGCTTGAATCATGGTTGAGCGAACTGACTGAAAATCAACGTGAAGTTATTGCACGTCGTTATGGTTTGTTAGGTTTTGAACGTGAAACCCTAGAAGAAGTTGGCAAAAGCATTGGATTAACCCGTGAACGTGTGCGTCAAATTCAAGTAGAAGCTTTGAAAGCTATGCGAAAAATCATGGAAAAACATGGATTTTCAGAAGGCATCGCAAAAGATTAATAATTTTAAACTCGGCCGCAAGCGGCCGAGTTT
>CAIUAS010000238.1 GCA_903897205.1 uncultured Gammaproteobacteria bacterium | reverse complement strand
ATTGCCAATCGGAGCCATTATGACCAATCAAACCCCAATAAGCTCACAGGAATCAGAAGTTTCTGCAGTTTCTAATGATGAACGCACTTGGGCAACCATAACCCATTTATCGGCTTTAGCGGGCGTTATTTTTCCGCTCCTTGCTTTAATCGCTCCTTTAATTATCTGGTTAGTGAAGAAAAATGAGTTGCCATTTGTAAATGAACAAGGTAAAGAAGCTATCAATTTTCAAATAACAATACTCATAGGATTTGTTATCTGTATTCCATTAATGGCCATTCTCATTGGATTTGTTTTGGCGTTCATTTTAGGTGTGGTTGATTTAATTTTAATTATTGTTGCAGCCGTTAGCGCTAATAAAGGCGAGCATTATCGTTATCCTTTTGTCTGGCGCGTAGTAAAATAAGTGATTACGCTACGATAATTGCGAGCGCCGCTTGTGCCACTTCAATAGCTTGCGCACCATTACCACTAATACCAATGCCTCCAAAAGGCAATAATCTATGTCAACGAAATTACAACCCTGGCTTATTTGGCTAACCGCCACTTCGTTTGTCTTTTTTCAATTCTTATTGCAAACCTCAACCAGCGTGATGATCCCTGCTTTTATGCAGGATTTTCACATTAATGCTTTGCAAGTTGGTATTTTGTCATCGAGCTATTTTTATAGTTATCTCACCATGCAATTGCCATCTGCTATGTTGGTCGATCGCTTTGGCGCCCGTTTAGTGTTATCCAGTGGCATTATTATCTGCGCCATCGCTTGCTGGTTATTCGCCCACGCTGATAATTTTTATACCGCACAAATTAGCCGAATTTTAATGGGCTTAGGTTCCTCGCCCGTTATTAGCGCAACTTTTGCTTTAGTCGCACGTTGGTTTCCCTCAGCACGTTTTGCTTTAATTATTGGTCTTACGGATACGCTTGGCATGACGGGCGGCATTGCTGGGCAAGCCTATTTAGCGCATTGGGTAAAGGATATTGGCTGGCGCCACACGATGTCAGGATGTTTCATTATGGCGATTATTATTACTTTATTAATTAGCTTAATTGTACGCGATAAAATTCAGCCTATCAGTGCAGCTGAAGTTGTTAATAATCCATTGAAAAAATTAGGTAATATTATTCGTTCGCCACAAATTTGGCTGAATGGTATTTATGTGGCTTTCGTGTGGGGCGTTGCTATTGGTTTCACTGGGCTTTGGTCGGTGCCTTTTTTGCAAACGCAATATCAATTACCGCTAACCTTAGCTGCTAGCGCAAGCTCTATGGTTTTTGCGGGAATTGCGGTTGCCACGCCTATCATAGGCTGGCTTGCAGATATTTCCTTGAAATCGCGGCGAATTTTAATGTTTGCCTGCACAGCAGTCGGTCTCGCTACTTTAAGTATGGCGTTATATGTCCCGCACTTATCTTTGCCTTTATTATTTACGTTGTTATTTTTATTTGGCGGCAGCACTGGTAGTTATATTATTTCTTTTGCGATCGTGCGAGAAAGAACTTCCGCTGAATCACGTGCAACTGCAATGGGTTTTACGAATATGATGTCTATTGCCATTGGCTCACCGATACTACAACCACTTATTGGCTATTTATTAATTGATAAAGCTAATTCTCATTTCACAGCAGCAGTTACCCATTTTACTGCCGGAAATTTCAAATTAGCTTTCATTATTTTACCAATCGGTTTAGCCATTGCCTTAATGAGTTTAGGCTTTATTAAACTTCAAAGGCTGAGTTAAATTATGCAATATTTTGCCATTAGGATAATTTAATTGCAGCACCGCTAGCGCTTGTTGCGCTGATGTTTGCAAACCTAATTTTTGATAGCAACGCACCATCAAACCTAAAGCATTTTCTACTTGCGGCGTACCATTGTAATGCTGCACGATATAGTTTGCGCGATTGGCCGCTGCGACGTAGGCTTTACGTTGATAATAATAGCGCGCCACATGTAATTCATGCCCGGCAAATAAATTGCGTAAATAGATCATGCGCTGACGTGCGTCGGGTGCATACACACTATCGGGATATATCCTTAATAAAGCATTAAAATCATCAAATGCTTGGCGTGCGGTGCCTGGATCGCGCTCAGAAACATCGGTAGGTACAAAACGTTGGAACCAACCCCGATCCTGATCGAAATCAGCCAACCCTTTTACGTAGTAAGCATAATCTGCATGCGGACTGCGTGGGTATAAGCGGATGAAACGTTCTGCGGCGGCTGCGGCGGACGCATTATCACCTGAGTGATAATAGGCATACATTAAATCAAGCTGCGCTTGCTCGGCATTATTCCCAAAGGGGTATAAAGCATCTAATGCTTCAAAATGTTGAATAGCATCGCTCTCATGACCTTTAGCTAATGCAACTTCACCACCTTGATAAATTTGTTCTGCAGATTGATTTTTAAACTTCTCTGCGGGATCCGTTGTGGTTGAGCAAGCGGCTAGCGAGCTAATGAGCCCAGCAGCAATAATCCATTTGATAGCTTTAAAAATTTTGATATGTTTTTGCATTATTTATTAAATATATAATATATTCCCTCTCCATAGTTCATACCGAGAGGGAACAAGTGAAAAAATTATGACTTATCTTTGAAAAGATTTTGCAATTTCAACTTTTCTACTAAAATGGGGGCCGCACACCAGCCCATAAACCCTTCTGCCAATAATAGTATTCCCATCAAAATGAAAAACCAATGCCCCAACCCTAGAATTGCGCCGATAAATAAAATGGCCCCAATTAAAATACGGGCAACTCGTTCATTATTCCCAATGTTGCAGGAATTACTCATATTGTCTATCCTCCGTTTAACAAAATATACTAGCAATGCTCTAGCCTGTAGTCGAAGGTTGTGAAAGTCGTTTATACTCATTGCGTCTCATTAAAATAAAACGCTTTAAGTATGTAACAATACCTGACAATATATGCGACAAACAGGTCTATCCATTAATTTGCCCGCACATTATAACGATACTATGATAAAAAGCACAGGACAAATAATCAATTTACAAGCAATTGTTCCATTGACCTTAGCGGGCAAACGCCTCGATCAAGCGCTCGTGGCACTTTTCCCTGATTACTCGCGTGCTCGCTTACAAAGCTGGATTAAGCAAGCATACGTTACGGTGGATGGCCAATTAAAAAAACCCCGTGATTTAGTCCTGGGAGGCGAGCTCATCCAAATCGGCGCCGAACTGGTCAGCCAAGAAAATTGGACTGCGCAAGCAATCCCATT
>CAIUAS010000237.1 GCA_903897205.1 uncultured Gammaproteobacteria bacterium | reverse complement strand
TTATAAATTCTGTTGTCAATTAACGACGATTTATAATAGTGCGGTTGATGCGATTACAGCCCATCAAAAATTTAATGAATGGATGGCCGCTGTTCAGGCGAGCGAGTTAACGTGTTTTAATCGTTTTATTAACACGTTAAAAAAATACCAAAAATAAACCAAATAGGTTACCAGGAGGCAGCAATTTGAGCGGAATAATATGCTCTCCGTTTTTAACAAATACTTCACTTGCTTTATTCATTAATAAAGCTAAAGGTATCGGCGAATAGCTAAGTTTATCCTTGATTTTTTTTTCAACTTCAGCGGTTTTGAGGGGGATGACTTTTCCCGATTTATGCGGTAAGTTCAGGATGCCGTTATCAATAATATGTGCGCCAAAAGGATAACGTGCTTTAAATAAAGTTAGTTTTTTATCGGGAGATAGTAACTCTATTACTTCATATAATTCATGATTTGTTGCAGCTACTTCTTCTCTTATAAATTCCCATGTAACTTCCACAAGATTAAAGCTAGCGGGTGTATTAACCGTTGGCTGAATAGTTAAATCCATTAATTGGCTCCAAGTTGACACTTACCAGCTAGAATAATAGTGGCTTACTAGTTACATTACCAGTTTGCCCTGTTTTCTAGGTAGTAAACTGTTTTAAAAGTGCTTGTAACCCTGTCGAATCAATCGGTTTTGTAGCAACTTCGTCTATACCGGCGGCTAAGCAGTCATGTCTAACTTCTTCTTGAACATAACCAGTTAAGGCAATAATAGGAGTATATCTTTGCTTGCCATGTAAGCGGCGAATTTCCATAGCAGCTTCAATGCCGCTTTTATCTGGTAACCCAATGTCCATGAAAATAATATCGTAACTTTTATAGGATAAAGCCAAGGCTTGATTAGCATCAGAGGCTATTTCAACTACGCACCCTAAATTAATAAGCATTCTAGTGTGAACAGTTTGCACGATGGGATTATCTTCCACTAATAGCACAAATAGCGGTAGCGGTGATTCGCTAATTTGTGAATTTTGTTGCAGTAAACGTGTAATAACACTTAGTAATTCTTCACCAGATTGGCAAATATCTTTGACATAACTACGTTGTTGAAGAGTTAGTTCTTCATCATCAAGTAATTGTGCGCTACCAAGAATCCCTGTAAGTGGAGTGCGGAGTTCGTGACTAAGTTGTCTTAAGTAAGCTTTCCTACCCTGTGTCATTGAGGTTTCCTTAGCTATTTCCATTAGTAGTCCCCTTATAAAGTTATCCAGACTTAGTTTGTGACCCTGTTATGAAAACACGGATAAAAAAAGCTGGTAACAATGATTTTTCTTAGGATTTATACCTAGAGAATTAAGGGGGTAAAATTAGCTGGTTAAATTATAGGCTAAATCATCATTCTATTTATCTACTAGCACCTCGTTTGGCTGGCTTGATGTTTTCAAATACTTATATAACGTTGCGCGACTAACCTTTAATGCCCCGTATTCCCTGCCTTGAAATGTTTGCGACAAGTCGCCAAATAACGTTCATTGCCGCCAATTTCAATTTGATCGCCGGTGCTGACAGGTCGATTATGTTCATCTATCCGAATATTCATGATCGCTTTACGACCACAATGGCAAATCGTTTTTACTTCGGATAAATTATCGGCCCAAGCGAGTAGATACAAGCTGCCTTCAAAAGGATCGCCGCGAAAATCAGAGCGCAAGCCATAGGCGAGTACGGGGATATCTAGTTCGTCGACAATATCAGTAAGCTGCAAAACCTGTTCTTTCGTCAGAAAGTGTGCTTCGTCAATAAAGACACATTTTAAATTAGGCAGTGTGGGTAAAAGCGATTTAACGTGCTCGAATAAATTGAAGTGGTTAGCAAATGGAATTGCTTCGGCATCTATGCCAATTCGAGAGTGAATTTTACCAACAGCATAACGATTATCGATAATGGGCGTGAATAGCAAAGTAGCCATGCCGCGCTCGAGGTAATTATAGTTAGATTGTAAAAGGATCGTGCTTTTACCGGCATTCATTGCTGAATAATAAAAATAAAGTTTAGCCACAAGGCACCCCTGTCGATTGATGGTTTGGAAAGAAGTCTAATGTTAAGATGATAGAGATTTACATATATTTAATAATTAAATGAGGAGATAACTATGGCATTAACCCCTTCTAATATGCTTCCTCTGGGAACTATAGCGCCATCTTTTGAGTTGGTCGATAGTATTACGAATAAAAAAATAAGCTTGCAAGAACTTAAATCACCTATAGCAACCGTGGTTATGTTTATTTGCAATCATTGCCCCTATGTAAACTATATACTAACGGAATTAGTCGCTTTTGCTAAGGAATATCAACAGAAAGAAATTAGTTTTATTGCTATTAATGCCAATGACGCCGAACGTTATCCCGATGACGCGCCGGATAAAATGCAGGAAAATGCGCAAAAATTAGGTTTTACATTTCCTTATTTATTTGATGAAACCCAAGCGGTTGCTAAAGCGTATCAAGCCGCTTGCACGCCTGATTTTTATGTGTTTGATAAAGATTTACGGTGCGTGTATCGTGGCCAATTCGATGATGCACGCCCAGGGAATAATATTGCTATCACCGGTGCATCACTACGCGCCGCTCTGGAAAATATACTCGCCGGGAAAGCAATGGATCCTCAGCAAAAACCAAGTATGGGTTGCAATATTAAATGGCGGTAAAAGCGGCGCTGAATAAATTTTCCTATTTGCCATGGATTGTTGGGTTTGGCTTATTAATCGAAAATATCGATGTACTAATTATCAATACCGCCATTCCTCAAATGGCACACACGCTTGCTACTGAACCTATTACGCTAAAAATAGGAATAACCAGTTATTTGTTAACCTTAGCTGCTTGTATTCCGATCAGCGGCTATATTGCTGATCGCTTTGGCAGCAAAACGATTTTTGCTTGGGCGATGATTGTTTTTTTATTAGGCTCTGTATTATGCGGATTTGCCGATCATGTATGGCAATTAGTTGTTGGCAGACTGGTTCAAGGTGCGGGCGGTTCGATGATGGCGCCGGTGGGCCGACTTATTTTATTAAGGGCATTTCCGCGCGAGCAATTTGTTAAAGCCTTTAGTGCGCTTACTTTACTTGGGCAAATGGGGGTGGCTATTGGGCCAGTGTTGGGTGGCGCACTCGTTAAATTTTTTTCATGGCGTTTTGTGTTTTTTGTAAATTTGCCAATTGGTATAATCGCGCTGTTATTAATTTATTTTTGGGTCGAAAATACGCGCGCAGCAGTAATTCCTAAATTTGATTTTTATGGCTTCAGTTTATTTGGAATTGGCATAGGGCTCGTTATATTTTCTTTTTCAATGTTAGCTGAACAAGCTTCAGAAACGGTGGTAGCACTCCTATTATTGAGTATGGGCAGTATTATATTAAGTGTTTTTTCGTATCATTGTTATAAAACACCAGAACCATCATTAGCCATAGATTTGTTTAAAATAAGGACCTTTAAAATTGCGGTATTAGGTAGTTTTTTAATTCGAATTGGCATGGGAGGGCTCCCTTTTTTATTGCCATTACTATTTCAGCTAGGCTGGGGACAGAATGCATTACAGTCTGGTTTGTGGTTATTGCCTTATGGTTTAGCCATGCTAATCGCTAAACCTTTAGTGGGAAGAATATTAAGTTACTGGGGGTTTCGTAAGTTATTGATCCTGACCCCATTCGTTATTTCACTCATATTATTAAGCTTTAGTCTAATTCTCTATCATTATTCATTTGCCTTAATGTTGATAATAGTCAGTTTGCTCGGATTTTTTTCATCTTTGCAATTTACTTTTATGAATATCCTCAATTTTGTGGATATAACTGCGGAAAATACCGCAAAAGCTACGAGCGTTGCGAGCGTTTTCCAACAAGTCGCCATGAGTTTTGGTATTTGCACGGCGGCATTTTTATTGATTTTATTTAATAAAACTTTAATCGGCGTTACGATTAAGGTCGCAGCATTCCATTATACTTTAATAGGGCTAGCAGTTATTGTGTTGCTCCCTGTTTTATTATTTAGGCAATTAAAAAGCATAGATGGCCAACTAATTTAGACGACTCGCCAAGCGAATTAAATCTTTATCGGCGGCGCGTAGCATCATGACTAAGGTTTGGCTGATAACATAGTGCCATTTATAAAATAAAATCTCATTGTTATGCTGTAGTAATTTCATCTCCGCATATTGAAATTCAAGGATTACGATTTCTTCACGGGCAAGTGCGGTTGCTGAATAAATAGTTTTCTCAAAATAAGCAAGCAAACCAAAGATGCCGCCTGGCCCAATGACGCTTAATTTAGATAGCTTATTATTTTTAGCGACCATTGTTTGAACTGCGCCTTGCGCAACGA
>CAIUAS010000236.1 GCA_903897205.1 uncultured Gammaproteobacteria bacterium | reverse complement strand
GCCAATAATGTGCAAACCATAGTGCTACAAACTTAGGATCGAGATGGCGTGGATCACCTAACATTAAATAAACTTTTAATGCGCCATAATTAAAAGCGGGGGCCGTGCTATTGTTAAGCGCATGTTCCAGCATTGTATTTAAATTAGGTAAAAAATAAGTGGTTAAACTGGTGTGATAAGTTTTGCTTGCCAGCGGCGATAACTTTCGCGCTTGTACGGATAACCATGATAATTGTGTTTGAGCAATTAACTGAGTCGCTTGGCGCAAAGTATTTAATGCGGGCAAGGTTTGCCCTAAATCAGAATTTTGTGGCGACAATTGTTGTTCTAAGACATTATATTTCGCCAATGCAGTTTGCGCAGCGTTTAATTTTGCTACACGTTGATTAAAATTATTTGCCATTAATAAACCACTGCCGGTAATTACTATCACAGCTAGTATATAACTGCTTAGTCGCATTTTATCACGCAGCGAAAAGTGCTGATAAGCTTGCTTTAAAGTGGCGGTATTCGCCATCATATTATGAAATAATTGCCGACTAAAGTAGGTTCGTTGTTTATGCGTTGTCGGCAGTGTGGAAATATTATTCGGCAGAATTAAATCTTGGCTGGTTGTTTTATGTAAACAATCAATTGATAAGCCATTTTGTAAACTGCTAACAAAATAAATACCTTGTAAAGGGAGCTTCTCTGTTAAACCAATAATGTCAGTTAAATGATATAAGATATTCGCCAGATTATTACCGAATGATTCTAGTTGCAAAGGAAATTGCGTGATAAGCGCGCGTTTATTCGCGTTGCGTTCATGATGTAAACGCCAAATTACGCGTCCTTGCAAGCGTTTAATTAATATTCCAAATTGACGTTTGAATAAGCGGGGCAAACTGATGGTTTCCGCTTGAGGCGTTTGAGCTAGATTAATCCCACATATTTGTTCGCGTTCTTCCTTGCCCAGATCAGCAAAAAATTCTGCAAATCCAGTAACGCGATCGACTTTGCCTAATAAAAGGTAGAGTGGGCAAGTGGTAGAAAATTGCTTGCTTAATAAAAAAAGGCTCTCGCGTAATTGTTGAATATATTTTTTCTGTCCTGTTTTGCTAAATAAACCTAACTCAACTAAATCAAGCGTTAAAATAATACCATTGAGCGGTTTTCGTGCTAAATAAGGCCGTAAAATAGTTAAAAAGGTTTGCCAATCGCTTTGGCTATCCTCTTGACATAAATAATGACCAGGAACATCAATGAAGGTCATATGACGAGTAAACCACCAATTGCAACGATGATCGTCTTCGCTTTCGTCATTTGGGTGCGTATTTAAATGAGGCGCTTCAATAAAATTAAAATTACTTTGTACGATTAATTCCGTTTTGCCTGCTTGCGTAGAACCGATAACTAAATACCAAGGTAATTCAGTTAAAGAAGTAAAACCATCCGGTCTATCTATGCGTGTATTTTTTAAAAAACGCCAAGCCGACGAAAATTGTTCTTGTAAGGTGGCAACTTGAATATTAGCTGTTGGCATAATTCTGAAGGATAGAAGTTAATTGTTGGTAAATCGGCGTAACACTGTTGTTTAACATAAAATTAAACCCAGCATAAAGGGTTAGCATTAACATAAGCGTAAGAATAGCCAATAACCAAATAGGCAAGGTTTGCTTGGCGGCGGGTGCATCTTGGGCCTTTAATAGAGGTAAAGCCTGTACCGGCCGTTCATTAACGCTAAGTGCTTTGCGAACATCACCACGTTGCCAGTGAATGCTTTGATAGAGCTTTTCAAGCACGGCATCCAATTCGGCAGAGCCATTGTCTATTAAGCGATATTTACCTGCGTAACCTAAGCTCAAGCAAATATAAATCAGCTCTAATAAATCAATATAAATAGAAGGATCGGTACTTAAGCGTTCTAAAATAGTAAAAACTCGCTCGCCGCCCCAATCTTCGCCGTGAAAAGTAGCCAGTAATTTATGTTTATGCCATTGATTTTGCATACCCCAAGGCGAAACTAAAATGAGTTCATCGATGGTTGCGCAAAGAATATAGCGCGCCAATAAAATAATTTCTGAACGATACCCTTGGGTGGGCGCTTGACTCTCAAAAGCCCGTACTTCATGCATTAAATCTTGATAAACCTGGCTGCTATCGAAATAAGAATAGGTTGTCTGAAATTGCGCCAGAAAAGCCAAGATCCCAGCTGCTGAGGCTGTTAATGCATTAACGCCATTGATAGAGCTTATTAATTTTGAACGATAATAAGTTTGTGGTCCAACCAAAGGCGCATGTGATAAATGAACAGGCTTATTACTTGGTTGAAAAAGCCCGGGTTGTATCAAACCAGGAATAGGTAAATCCGTTAGCGACGTAAGGTTATTATCTTTCATAGCCTTGCTAATTAAGTAGAATTTGCAAAAGGTTAATTAATTCAGCCGACTTATACAAAGCCACTAAATTAATCAAGATTATGTTGCTTGAGCTTTTTGCGCAGAGTGCCGCGACTTAAACCTAACATTTGGGCTGCTTTAGTTTGATTGCCACGAGTTTGGCGTAAAACCACCGCAAGTAAAGGACCTTCGACTTCTGCCAAGACTAACTCATAGAGCTTGGTAGGTATCGTATCGCCAAGGTGAGAAAAATAATTACTGAGAGCATGTTCAACACAGGTTCTCAATGGTTGAGCAGAATTGGTGCGTCCATCAAAAGTAGAAGGGCGTACTGCTGTTAAGGTGTCTAAAGTATCTTGCATAAATAGTTTCCAATTCTCGTTGGGTTATATCACAGGATATCAACCGGTTCAGAGCATTACAAATGGACAAAAACAATACCAGAAGCTATAGGGTAGAGGCAATGGTTAATTGTCTTTAGAGCAATTAATTATGGATACTTTAGGTATGTCAATGCGCCAGGCGGGTTAATAACATACCCCGCGCTTGACTAATGAGAGAGGCTGACTTAGGGTTTGTATTTATTATTTACGCGACAGTTATTATTATGCAGCGCTTTATTCGATTTATTTTATTTTGTTTATTAACAAGCGTTGGCTTTGCAAGCCTAGCAGCAACCACAATGGATACGCCAGCAAGCTTGTATTATCCCACAGTAAATACCATCGTTGGCAATCCCGCCGGTAAAATAACCATCGTCGAATTTTTCGATTATCGCTGTGTTTATTGTCGACATATTCCCGCTATCATAGCGGATTTATTAAAAAAAAATCCGGATGTGAGAGTGGTTTACCGAGATTATCCTCTATTAGGCCCGCCATCGGCATTAGCTGCAGAAGCAGCCCTTTCAGCGCAGCAGCAAGGAAAATATCTGCAATTACATAATGCTTTATTCACCAGTAAGCAGCCATTAGATATTAACGTTATTAAACAATTAGCCGCTCAACAAGGCATTGACGCGCAGAAAATGGAGAAAGCTCATTTAAGTTATCTCACACAACAGCAATTAAGAGAAAATGCGCAACTAGCTAATAAATTAGATGTCGATGGTATTCCAACCATTTTTGTAGCATTAACACCCTTAAGCACACAGCGTGATACGATAGAAGCTTATAAATTAATCTCACCTAGCTTGGCGGATTTGCAAAATGCTATCAATTTATTAAAAGAGCCAGCCTAATAAGTATAAGTTAACTTGTGTTAATATCGCCCCAAAATTCAAGCATTAAAAAAGTTAAATATGATGAAAAAAATAATAAAATACCTTTCCTTCATTAGTTTGTTAATCTCCTGTGCAGCGAAAGCGTTTATACCTTTACCGGCCGCGCAGGCTTTCATATTATCAGCCCAATTTGCCAGTAATAATCAATTACTACTCGCATGGCAAATTGCACCAGGATATCATCTCTACCGTGATCGCTTTGATTTTAAATTGCTTAATAATCCGACATCAATGCAATTAGCCCCCGTGCTATTACCCGCAGGAATACCCAAAGCAGATGACATATTAGGCAAATACCAAGTTTATCAAAACAATATCACCATTCCATTAACCTTTATAAATAGTCAGCCAGGGCAATACCATTTACAGGTAAACTATCAAGGCTGTGCAGATTCCGGCTTTTGTTATCCACCGGTTACAAAACAAATTAACTTAAATCTAAATGCCACATCGAGTACTGCACAAATAAGCGATACCCAACCAACTCTCTTAAATACACCAGCAGAGCAGCCAAAAAAACTTAATTCACAAGATGAAGCCACCAATTTATTAGCAGGAGAAAATTGGTTTTTTATTTTTGGCGGTTTTTTAGGTTTTGGTTTACTGCTCGCATTTACACCTTGTGTATTGCCTATGTTACCTATTTTATCCAGTATTATTATTGGGCAAGGGCCTAAACGCACTACCTTACGCTCATTTTATTTATCACTCACCTATGCGTTATCCATCGCCATTACATATGCGGTTGCAGGTGCAATTGCAGCGTTGGCTGGCAGTTATGTGCAAGTATTTTTTCAAAATCCGTGGGTCATTGGTTTGTTTAGCTT
>CAIUAS010000235.1 GCA_903897205.1 uncultured Gammaproteobacteria bacterium | reverse complement strand
TTCAGGTACTTGTTTACTGCATGATATTTCATTTGTAAACCAAATGTGGTATTGATCCAGGCTACAGCTTCTTTATATTATATTTTTACCCATGCTGAAATTAAAAATAAATTATTATCAGAACTGCGCACCTTGCCGGAAGGGGCTGATATTGATCAACTGATCAAGCTGCCTTATTTAACGGCAGTATGCAGGGAATCATTACGCATTCACCCCATCGTTCCGATTGTGCTTAGGACTTTAAATCAACCCTTTGAATATCGAGGCCAAGCATTAAACCCTGGCGATACGATTGGCCTCTCGCTGACTTTGCTGCATTCAAACGAAACCCGTTGGCAAGAACCCCATCTATTTAATCCTGAACGTTTTCTAAATCAGCACTATACACAATATGAATTTGCCCCTTTTGGCGGCGGCGCAAGAAGGTGTCTGGGTGCGGCTTTTGCGCTTTATGAAATGAAAATTCTTTTAGCAACCATTCTGTTAAATATCAATCTGGAAATTAAACCTCCGAAAAACACCCTCCCCCATTTATATGGCATGATCATGAAGCCAAGGAAAATTTTTTGGGGGACGGTTAATAAAAACTAACGGCGTTCAGGTTCAATCACTAATGCCGTTAACCCAATAGAAGGTTGGGTTACATTAACATGACTATCGGGACAAGCCATTTTAGCAATGATTTCCAGCAATTTTTGCGGATACATTTTTCTTGCCGATAGCCACGCATCATGAGCATACATAGGATTTAAGGTAACCATGCTTTGCATAAAAGCGCTGCCGCCGATAAATAATAAATTGCGAACGCCTCGATAAGCATCCATCGCCACAAATGCTTTATTCGCTATTATCTGAGAACCATAAAATATCTTAGCCAATTGCTCAGCAGAAAAGTGATGTAAACTATGCAGATTTAAAATGAGATCGTATTCTCTTTTCGGTAGCTTATCTAATGATAAAGCATCAATCTGTTTAAACGTCACCAAGGAGTTGCTTTTATTGGCTTGCTTTGCTGATTCTATGACATAATGTTCGACAATATCTGAGCTGGTAATCTCCACGTTCAACGAGTGTATTTTGGCTTTTTTAGCCAGGAAAAAAGCCAACTGGCCAGATCCACCGGCAATTTCTAGTATTTTACAGGGCCTATTTTCTTGCTGATTAACTTCACGAATATAAGGCAGGATCAGATTAAATATTTTTTGATAGGTACCAAATAGAGAATTTTTTTTATGCAAGCCATCTACTATTTTTTGCTTATCAGCCGCAGGAAAATCATCTCTATCAATATATTCAATTTCATCTGTCCATAAAAGCTGATCGAATTTATATTGAAGCTTCTGCAAGAAGGCGCCTGATTGGATATAATTATTTCTTTCGGCCATGATTAACTTCATTAAATGGGCCGTATCAGCTTGAATGTCGACCGTATGAGATTGCCCTGTTTTTTGCTGACAAAATAAATCATGACATTCTTTATAAAACTGCGAAAGTTGTAACATCATTTACTCCTGTTATGCATATTCTTTCCATTGCTTTAATAAATATTTCATTTTCATGCGACAACCCAACGCTGACCCGAATATGATTAGGTAAATCATATTCATCCAATGTCTTCACTATGATAGATTGTTTTAAAAGTACATCAGCAAATAATTTCGCATTCTGCTCTAAATCAATCGTAATAAAATTGGCACTTTTATTTAGATATTTAATAGCCATTTCGTCAAAAGCCTTAGCCAACCGAATCAGTCCCTGCTGATTTAACAGGCGCGTTTTAAGCATAAAATGTTCATCATCTAAAGCTACTTCTGCTGCGATAATTGCCAGATTATTGATATTAAAAGGATTTTTTATTTTATTAATTTCTTGTATTAATTGTTGCTGGCCAACGCAGTAGCCTAGCCTTAAACCAGCCAATCCATAAGCTTTTGAAAAAGTTCGCGTGATTATTAAATTTTTATATTCTTTAATCAACATTATGGCTGTTTGATATTCTGGCTCAAGCATATATTCATAATAAGCTTCATCAATAATCACAATAATATTATTTGGCACCTGGGCCATAAATTTTTCCAGATCGCAAAATTTTATAAAACTTCCCAGCGGATTACTGGGATTAGTTAACACGATAAACCGTGTGTTTTTATTGATAGCATTCAGAATTCCTGCTAGATCTTGCTGTCCATTATTCGTTTTAATCTCTGTGATAAATAGTAAAGCATGCTGGCAAATTGTTTTCTGAAATGCAAAAGCATATTGTGGAAGAATAACTTCACAATCTCTGGCATTAAAAGTTCTGATTATAAGCTCCAGTGCCTCAGAGGATCCATTGGCTAGTAACACCTGGTTGTGCTCTACGTTTAATTGGTTCGCTATTTTTTTGCTTAATCGGAATATGTTTTGCTGGGGATAACGGGAATAAACCGGCCCTGCTTCAATAATGGCCTGCTTAATTAATGGACTACAACCGCTCGGATTTTCATTGCTGGATAACTTAATTGAAAAATTTTCCATAATTAAATAATCTTCCTGATTTTTTCTACAATGAAGTCACTAGAAATCAAAACGGAGGCCATCTGGTTATGAAAGGAGTTTATCATTACTGCGTGTTGCTTGAAAGCTTGTGTACCAAAATGGTATTACCACGCTTTTTTATTTAACGCGAAACGTTTCTGCTACCATGCGATTCACTGGTGCAAATGAGCGCCGGTGAATCGGCGACACGCCTAATTGATTCAACGCAATCATATGCATTTTTGTTCCATAACCTTTATGTATCGCAAAATCATAACCAGGATACTGTTGATCCAATAAACACATTTCATGATCACGCGCTACTTTTGCCAGAATAGAAGCGGCGCTGATGGCGGGGATTGTGCGATCACCTTTGACAATTGCTTGTGCCTGGCACGGCAAATGGGTTGGACATTTATTACCATCCACTAAAATTAATTCTGGTAATAAATTCAACGCCAGCACCGCGCGCTGCATGGCAAGCAAACTGGCTTGAAGAATATTAATTGCGTCAATTTCTGCAACTTCTGCTCTGGCAATCGCCCAAGCTAATGCATTATTCTGAATTTCAATAAACAATTGAGCGCGTTTTTTGGCTGATAATAATTTCGAATCAGTTAATCCATTAATGGGGCTCTCAGGATTTAAGATTACTGCTGCTGCAAACACAGGCCCCGCTAACGGCCCTCTGCCCGCTTCATCAACCCCTGCCACTAAAACTAATGAAGATGAAATTTGCTTATCCATTTTATTATTTTTCCGCTATATCAGTTGATATATGATTTTATTATTAAATAATTAACTTAAACGCAACAACCGCAAAATAGCTTGTGCAGCATGTTCACTCGCATTTAATCGCAACTCATGATGTAATTTTAAAAATTCATTTTGTAAATTTTGTTCTTTAGCAGGATTATTTAAGAAATCTAACAATGCACTGGCTAAATTTTCTGCATTAGCTTCTTGCTGAATAAATTCAGGGACAATTTGTTTGCCTGCTAATAAATTAGGTAAAGCAATAAATTTTGTTTTAACTAATCGCTTAGCAATGGCATAGGATAATGGCGCCATTCGATAAGCTACTACCATGGGTTTTTTAAACAGCATTGCTTCTAAGGTGGCAGTGCCTGAAGCTAATAAAATAATATCAGCCGCTTGCATTACTTTTGGCGATTGTCCCACAAAAATAGTAATAGGCAACTCTGGCGCCACCTGTTGCCAGCGATCAATAAATTGTTTTTTCCGCGCTTCATTAACCATTGGAACAATAAAAATAAGCGACCTTTCATGAGCTTGACACTTTTTTGCTGCTTGCAAAAAGACTTCGCTTAAATAATGAATTTCATTAGAACGGCTACCTGGCAACAACGCCATTATTTTTGCAGCTTGTGGTAAGTTTAAGGTTTGTCTTGCAAAATAAGTATCATTTTCTAAAGCGATTTGATCTGCTAAATAATGGCCAACAAATTCAACTGGAATATTTTTTTTGAGATAAAACTGCGCTTCAAATGGCAATAAAGTCAGCATTAAATCAACGGCGCGTGCAATTTTTTTTAAACGCCCTTGGCGCCATGCCCATACCGATGGACTAACATAATGGACTGTTTTAATACCATGGCCTTTTAATTTTTCTTCTAAAGTCAAATTAAAATCCGGTGCGTCAACACCAATAAAAATATCCGGCGGGTTAGCTAAAAAATGCTGAAGAATTTGTTTGCGCACCTTTAAAATAGCAGGAATATGTTTAATTATTTCAGCCAAGCCCATGTAAGCAATTTGTTCCATAGGAATAATTGCTTTACAACCTGCCTTAAGCATTTGCGGACCGGCAATTCCTTCTATTTCGATATCGGGCTGAAATTTACGCAGCGCTGTAATTAAATCCGCCGCCAGCTGATCACCTGAATGCTCGCCTGCCACAATGCCAATTCGCATTTTATTGATACTCTAATAAATCTATCGCACAATTCCACGCGTCGAATTTTGCAAGGCATCGATCATCAATTTAACTTCAGGACAATCATCTACCATCGCAGTTAATTGCTCGATCGCCTGCGCTACGGTTAAATCACTGCGATAAATAATTTTGTAAGCACGACGCAATTGATTAATTATGTCTGAACTAAAACCACGGCGCTTTAATCCAACTAAATTCAAACCACAGGCTTCTGCCTCGCGACCATCAACTAACACATAAGGCAATACGTCTTTAGTGACTTTGGTGCCCGCGCCAATAAAACTATGCGGGCCTATTTGACAAAATTGATTGACGCCAGCAACACCACTTAAAATGGCATAATCGCCAACATTGACATGTCCCGCTAAAGTTGAGTGATTAGCAAAAACAGTGTTATTACCAATGACGCAGTCATGTGCGATATGGACGTATGCCATGAATAAATTGTCATCACCGATTTTTGTTATTCCACCAGCTTGCATCACGCCACGATTAATGGTGACAAACTCGCGAAATACATTGCGATCGCCAATTTCTAAGAATGTTTTTTCATCTTTATATTTTTTATCCTGCGCATCTTCGCCGATGGATGAAAATTGAAAAAAATTGTTTTCACGGCCAATTTTAGTGGGCCCTTTAATAATTACATGCGGCCCAACAATGGTGCCCTCACCAATTTCAACTTCAGGACCTATATAAGTCCATGGACCAATTTCAACGTTATCCGCGATGTGTGCGCTAGGATCTATAATTGCATGAGGACTAATCACGATTTATTTCCTTTCTTGCACTAATCATATCTGCTGAGCAGACAACTTCATTATTAACAGTGGCTATACCGGAAAATTTCCAGATGCCTTGTTTATAACGCAATAACTTTACGTCCAGATGCAACTGATCACCTGGTTCTACCATGCGTTTAAAACGCGCATTGTCGATACCTGCAAATAAATGCAGATAATTACGATAATCATTTTCTTGTTCAAGAGCAACCGGGGATTTATTAGCAAGCACACAAGTTGCTTGCGCCATCGCTTCTAAAATAAGCACGCCTGGCATGACCGGACGACCAGGAAAATGCCCAGCAAAAAATGGTTCATTAATCGTAACATTTTTAATCGCTATCAATGATTTACCTGGATTAAATTCGATAACCCTGTCAATCAATAAAAAAGGATAACGATGCGGTAAATAATTAATTATTTCATGAATATCCATCATCATTTTTCACTTTCTATAGAATTATTTTTAATAAATTTCTCAAGCTTGCGCCACTTTTTAACTATTTCAGCAATTTTACGGAAATAAGCTAACGCCTTCCACCATTCTTGCTGAGGCATTACTGGCATAGTTGAAGAATATATACCTGCTTGTTTAATGGAATTAGTAACACCCGACATCCCCGTTATCATGACTTTATCTGCTATTTCAATATGACCGGAAATACCGACGCCGCCACCGATTAAACAATACTTACCTACTTTTGTGCTGCCTGCAATACCAGTACACGCTGCAATCGCAGTATGCGCACCTATTTGCACATTATGAGCAATTTGGATTTGATTATCGAGCCTAACACCGTATTCAATAATAGTATCACCCAAGGCTCCTCTATCAATGGTGGTGTTAGCACCTATTTCAACCTCATTGCCAATTCGAACGCCACCCAGTTGCGGCACCTTAATCCATTTGCCTTGCTCATTAGCATTACCAAAACCATCGCAGCCAATAACAGCGCCGCTATGGATAATAACATGCTCACCAATGATTACATGCTGGTAAACCTTCACGTTATCCCAGAGGCGACTGTGAGCGCCAATAACACTTTCTTCATTAACAACACAATGCGCTCCCACACAAACACCCGCATGAATAATCACATCTGCTCCAATAACACTATAAGGTCCAATTGAAGCAGAAGGATCTATTTGACAATGTTCGCCAATAATCGCAGTTGGATGAATTCCTGCGGTTATTTTTGGTTTACGGTCAAATAACGCTGCAATTTTAGCATAAGCAAGATAAGGATTATTGGTAATGAGCACATTGGTTACGCAAGCATCTTGGTCATTTTTTGTTAAGATAACAGCCGATGCTTTGGTATCCGGTAAATATTTACGATACCGTGGATTATCTAAAAATGTGATTTGGCCATCACTTGCTTGGCCTAAAGTATTAATACTAGAAATAACAACGCTTGGGTCGCCATGTAATTCAGCCCCTATATGGGCTGCTATTTCTAGAAGTGTGAATTTAGTTTGCATTAATTAATAATAATTTGAAATTATTTCATTCCCGCTTATGCGGGAATGAGTATAGTTTTATTACTTCTTATTATTTAATTCTTGCAGCACTTGGTTCGTAACATCTAAGCTGCTATTAGCATAAGGAACACCGGCGCGTTGCAGAATCAGATCATAATTGCCTTTTTTAGCGATCTCATTAACCACTTGAGTTAATTGTCCCATAAAATCCTGCATTGCTTTACCTTGAGCTTGAGATAAATCGCGTTTGAAAGAGAGCGCCATACCTTCTACATTGGCTTTATCGGCAATAATTTGATCTTGTAATTTATTGCGTTCGCCATCACTCATTACGTTGGCATTTTTATTTAATTTATCAACTTCAGCTTGCAAATCTTTTTGAGCCGCCACAATTTTATCTTGGCGCGGTTTAAATTCTTTGGTTAATTGGCTATTAATAGCAGCAATTTGTGGGGATTTTTGCAGAACTAGCTGTACGTCAATTACACCTATCTTAAAATTAGCACCTGCGGGTGTGTTTGCAGCAAAAGCTCCGGTAGACACTAATAAACTGACTGCTGTCACAACAGATAGTAATAACTTACGCATATAATTAACTCCTAACTTTTAATGTTAAAAACTTGTTCCGATGTTAAAGTTGAAATGCTCTACTTGATCACCTGATTGTGCATTCAGAGGTTTAGCATAACTTACACTTAATAATACGTTTAATACAGGTACTTGCCAATCAACGCCAATACCCGTTGACATACGCACAGGCCCTGACCCCGTTCCTCCTCGTGCTTCTGATAAAGAGCTATAAACATTACCGGCATCGAGAAAAACAGAGGTACGCAGTTTATCCGCACTGAATGGATTTGGGAAGATAATAGCGGCCGTTCCGCTAACTAATTTATTACCACCCAATGAATCTGGCCCCACAGTAGTGCCATTATTCAAGGTATCTCTAGGCCCTAATGAATTGGTTTCAAAACCACGAACCTGGCCACTATAGCCGATACCACCGGCATAATAATTTCCAAAAAATGGTAACCCTTGCGTTGAACCCAAACCTGCGCCATACCCCAAGCTTGCTCTTGATGTAAAGATAAAACCCGTTGTAATAGGTTGATAAAAATTAGCGCTGTAATTTACTTTATAATAACTCAATGGTTCGCCACCACCTGGCAAAGCAATATTAATTGTTACCGATTGATATAAGCCTTGCGTTGGCATAATAGCTCGGTCTAAACCATTACGCGACCAGCCTGTGTTTAATAATAATTGATTAAAATGGCGGCCATATTTATTGACAAAATTAGCGAGCTGATCAGCCGGCTGTGAACCTAATTTAATAATATTATCTTGATAGCCAACACCCACTAATAAAAAGTCACCTCTCGCGCTAATGGGGATATTATAATTTAACAAGCCGCCATAAGTATCTTGCGTAAAGTTAGTGACGTTAATATTACCTGGCGTTGTTTTTTGAGCGTACAAGGAAAATCCACGTTGTATACCGTCCGCTGTATAATAAGGATTATTATAGTTCACACTATACAAGGTGCTATATAAACTATTTTGAAAGTTGACACCTAATGAACGCCCTGTACCTAAAAAGTTATTTTGATTGACGCCTGCATTAACTACAAAACCATCCGTACCATAACCCACCCCTGCAATAGCTTGTGCAGAAGGCCCTTCGGTCACTTTATAATTCAGGTCGACTTGATCCGCCGCATTGGGTACGGGCACTGTATCCACGTGAACATCGGTCAAATAACCCGTTAAATTTAATTGCCGCTCAGATTCCTTGATATTACTGGTTGATACCAAACTGCCTTCCATCTGACGGGTAGAATGGCGTAAAACGACATCTTCTGTTTTAGTATTACCACTAAAATTAATCCGCCGCACGTAAACACGATTACCTGGATCAATATAAAATGTTAAAAACACTTCTTTATTTTGATCATTAATGTCAGGTACTACATTCACATTAGCAAAAGCATAGCCCATATCGCCAAGCGTTCTATTAACCGCATCGCTGGCATCTTTAATAACCTTACGTGAAAAAACGCTACCTGATTTAATAGCAATTAATTTTTCTAATTTTGTTTGCGCTAAAATTAAATTGCCGGTTATTTGATAACCTTTTACTTTATAGACAGGACCTTCCGATACTTTTATGACTAAATAAACACGTTGGCGATCGGGCGTTAAAGTAGCCTGAGCTGAATCTACGTTAAATTTAACATATCCTCTATCCATATAGTAGGAACGCAGTGCATCTAGCGATGCATTTAATTTGTCTTGTGAGTATTGATCGCCGCGGGTGAAAAAAGACCAAAGGTGCGGCGTGGTCATCGTCAACTGCTTAACCAGCGTTTTGCTTGCGAAAGCATGATTACCAACGATACGAATATCGCTCACTTGGGCGGTCCTGCCTTCTGAAATATTAATTTTAACAGATACACGACCACGAGGCTCAGGCGTTACCACGGTATCAACCATCGCATTATATTTGCCTAAATTAGCATATTCTGTTTCTAAGCTATGCTTTACTCGTTCTAAAACAGACGCATCAAAAACTCTGCCTTGCACTAATCCAAGGTCTTTTAAAACATCATTCAATTTATCCTTAGGGATTGTTTTATTGCCGGTGACATTAATATTTGTCAAGACAGGTCGTTCTGTTACATGGATAATTAATACATTACCTTGCTGTCCGATGCTGACATCACTGAAAAAGCCTGTTCCATATAAAGAACGAATAATGTTAGCCGATTGCCCTGGATTAAATTGTTCACCTACTTGTACCGGTAAATAACTAACCACCGTATCTTTACTTATGCCCTGCAATCCTTCCACTTTAATATCTTGCACAACAAATGCCTGAGCTGCATTAATTGGCAATAAAGCCAAACCTGAAAGTGATGCCAACAAATAAATTTTGGATAATAATCGCATAATTATTTTCTTTCTTTAAAGTATATTGTTATTACAACCTTAGCTAACAGCTAACCATGCCTACACAGATAGCGCGCATCATATCATCAACAATCCCAACACCATAGCCCCAAAAACAATTAACAGCAATTCCTGCTGAACAATTAATAACCCGATTGCCGTAAAAAAATAACGGCACAGGTGAAAACCGGCGCTGCTGCTGTTAAGCTATCAATCCTATCTAATATGCCGCCATGGCCTGGCAATAAACCGCCGCTATCTTTCAAATTGCCTATGCGCTTTAAAGCGCTCTCAAATAAATCGCCAATGACGACACTCACAATCAATGGCAACACAGGCAATAACCAAGAAAGCTGTAAATCATGGGGGGTAAAAATAAACCAACAAGCTAATGCTGACAATAAAACGGTACTAACAATTGCGGTATATAGTCCCTCAAACGTTTTATTTGGACTAATACTCACTGCAAGTTTTGTTTTACCCCAGAGACGCCCGCCAAAATAAGCAGCGCTATCACAAATCCAAATCATTAATAACATATAAAAAAGCAGCGCTGGTTCATGTTGCAAAAATAATATAGCGTGCCAACAGGGTAACAGCACTAAAAAACCACTTAGCAAAATAGACCATTGCGGCAAGCGCATTAATTTGGCAGCTTTACGCTCTTTTAATACCCAGGCAAAAACCAATAGCCACCAGAAAGCGCCTATTATAATCGCAAAGATGCCGCCTTGCGGAATAAAATTGCTGCCTATCATCCCTGCTATAATAAGCGCAACGTAAAGAAGTTTTAACCACACAGTCGACCAACCACTTAAACGGGCCCACTCCCACGCAGCTAAACTAAAAATCAGGATGGATATTAATACAAAAAACGGGCGGGGAAGATAAAATATCCCCAAAATAACCAAAGGAATTAATATCAACGCTGTTAAGATACGTAATTTAAGCATTATTTATTTGCTCAATTTGTTCGCTAATATAACCAAATCGACGCTCTCTACCGGCATAAAACCGCAGAGCATCCATCAGGGCATTTTCATCAAAATCTGGCCAGAAAATTTCCGTAAAATAAAGTTCTGCGTAAGCAAGTTGCCATAAGAAAAAATTACTGATACGCCATTCGCCACTAGTACGAATTAATAAGTCCGGCGCCGGCAGATCGGCTAGCTGTAGAAATGATGCAAATAATTCGGATGAAACAGCAGAGGCTTTTAATTGTCCTGCTTCAACTTGTTCTGCTAATTTACGCGCTGCATTAGCAATATCCCAACGTCCGCCGTAATCAGCCGCAACTACTAATTTTAATCCTGTGTTCTGTTTGGTAAGCTCTTCTGCTGCGGTAATTTGCGCAATCAGCGCTTGATTGAATTGTGTGCGATTACCGATGACCTGAAGTTGAACATTATTTTCATGTAATTTTCTCACTTCATTTTGTAAAGCTGCCACAAATAGTTTTAACAAGCCGCTTACTTCTTGCGGGGGACGACGCCAATTTTCACTACTGAAAGCAAATAAGGTTAGTACTTCAATACCCAATTCACCACAGGCTTTAACAACGCGACGCACTGTTTTTAAACCTTCTCTATGTCCTGCCATGCGCGGCAAAAAACGCTGCTTAGCCCAACGCCCATTGCCATCCATAATAATGGCAACGTGTTGAGGTATTTTTTTTAGCGCCTTTTTCGCTCTATTTAATTCAGTAATATTTTCCGACATAGAATATTTAAAATTATCTAACGCTAATTAACATGCCAAGTTATGGTATGCCGCTAAAATACTTAATTGTTTAAGAAATATTAGACTTCCATTAATTCTTTTTCTTTTATTGCAGTCAATCGTTCCACTTCTGCAATATATTTATCCGTTATTTTTTGAATGATATCTTGCGCGTGCCGTTCATCATCTTCACTGATTTCTTTTTTCTTCAATAAATCCTTGAGATGATTATTAGCATCGCGGCGTAAGTTGCGAATACCTACGCGACTGTTTTCTGCCTCGTTCTTCACTAGCTTCGCCATTTCTTTGCGCCGCTCTTCTGTTAACGCAGGCATAGGCACACGGATATTCGTACCGCTAGTAGTAGGATTCAGACCCAAACCGGCTGTCATAATCGCTTTCTCAATAGCAGGAACCATACCTTTTTCCCAAGGCGCAATCATTAAATTCCTAGCATCGCTAACCGTAATACTTGCCACCTGGTTTAATGGAACTTCATTTTCATAATACTTAATCCGCACGTGATCCAACAAACTTGGGTGCGCACGACCAGTACGCAATTTTGCTAATTCACCTTGTAACGCCTCAAGCGCTTTTTTCATTTTATTTTCTGCATTTGTTTTAATAGGTTCGATCATTTTTACTCTCCCAATAATTTCTCAACTAACAGAAAAACGCGGTTTTTAAAGGTGTTTCTTGCCATAAAGACAACAAGTTTTTAACAAAGCATGCTCACTAATCTACTAAAGTTCCTTCGTCTGTGCCAGTAACAGCCCTTAACAAAGCACCCGGTTTATGAATATTAAATACCCTGATTGGTAATTGGTGATCACGGCACTGACAAAATGCAGTTAAATCCATTATACCCAATTCTTTATCTAACGCTTCTTGAAACTTTAAATGTGTATAACGTTCCGCATGCAAATTTACAGCAGGATCTTCCGTATAAATGCCATCGACATTAGTCGCTTTTAATAAAATATCTGCTTGCACTTCTATCCCACGCAAACTGGCGGCTGAATCCGTAGTCACTAAAGGATTACCTGTACCACCTGCAAATATTACAATGCGTTTTTGTTCTAAATGATGAACGGCCTTACGTCGATCGTAATGATCAACTAAACCACTCATTGGAATAGCAGACATAATCCTAGCGGGTAATTTAAATTTTTCTATTGCATCACGCATCGCTAATGCATTCATCACGGTAGCAAGCATACCCATCTGATCGCCTGTAATACGATCAATCCCAACGCTCGCCAGCTTCTTGCCGCGAAATAAATTACCAGCGCCAATGACAATACCAATTTGTATGCCTAAATTTGCAACCGTTGAAATTTCTTCAATTAAATAGGTAACCATTTGCGGATCAATACCAAAAGCATGTTCACCCTGCAAGGCTTCACCGCTTAGTTTTAATAGAATACGTTTATAAATAGGAGGTGTGTGAATAGATTTTTCTTGCTTAGACAAGGATTGATTTACCATTAGTATGAAGCCTTTGCCGTATAAATAAACGTCTTTGTTTATTAAAATAATTAATTTACTTTATTTAAAATAGTTAGGATTTCTAGCATAAGAAATCCTAACCGGCATAATTTACTCATTTGCAAAAACTACTTACAAATTAACTTCCACGCACCTGCGCCATGACAGCTTCAACAAAGTCTTCACTTTGCTTTTCAATGCCTTCACCCACTGCAAAGCGGATAAATTTAACCACTTTCGCATTATGCTGTTGCAGTAATTGAGCAACGGTTACAGAAGGGTCCTTAACGAAGGGTTGGCCAACTAAGCTCACTTCATCTAAGAATTTATTGATGCGACCTTCAACCATTTTTTCGATAATGGCCGCTGGCTTACCGCTTGATTGCGCTTGCGCACTAAAGATTTCTTTTTCTTTCTCAACTGAATCTTTTGGTACATCTTCGCGATTAACCACTATTGGATTATTAGCAGCTATGTGCATCGCTAAATCCTTACCTAATTGAGGTTCACCGCCGGTCAGCTCAACTAATACACCGATACGGCCTCCATGAACATAAGAAGCAACCATGCCATCCGTTGTAACTAATGAGAGGCGGCGAATTTGGATATTTTCACCAATCTTTGCCACCAATGCACGGCGTGCTTGCTCAACAGTCATATCATTACCTAGTGGTAATTCAATTAATGCTGCCAGATCAGTGGTTTTGTTTTCTAGTGCTTTTTCAGCAATTTTACTCGCTAGCTCTTTAAAGCTTTCATCGCGCGCAACAAAGTCAGTTTCGCAGTTAATTTCGATGACCACAGCCATTTTATTATCGTTACTGTTTTTCACAACAATAATGCCTTCAGCCGCCACTCGACCTTCTTTTTTATCAGCTTTAGCTTGACCTGACTTGCGCATCGCTTCAATGGCAGCTTCAATATTGCCATTAACGCTTTGTAGCGCTCTTTTGCATTCCATCATTCCAGCGCCAGTGCGCTCACGTAATTCTTGTACTTGTGCCGCAGTAATTGTTGACATTTTTTACCTCGTTATTATTCTATTCCGGTAGAAGCAGCTTTATCCGCTTCCTCAGCATTACCAGATTTATGCGCTGCTGTTTGTTCAGCAGTACTCACACTGTTACGCGCTTCAATAATAGCGTCAGCAACCGCAGTGACATAAAGTTCAATAGAACGAATTGCATCGTCATTACCCGGAATGACATAATCAATCCCTTCTGGATTGTAATTAGTATCGACCACACCAACCACAGGGATACCAATTTTCTTGGCTTCTTGAATGGCAATTTTTTCATGGCCCACATCGATAACAAATAAGACATCTGGCAAGGTTCCCATATCTTTAATACCGCCCAAACTACGCTCTAGTTTGATCATTTCGCGGGTAAGATTGAGAACTTCTTTTTTAGTAATACGTTGGAAAGTACCATCTTGTGACATCGCTTCAAGTTCTTTTAAACGTTTAATCGATTGGCGCACCGTGCGATAGTTAGTTAACATGCCGCCTAACCAACGATGATTAATATAGGGCATGCCACAACGAAGCGCTTGTTCTTTAATAATTCCTTGAGCTGCGCGCTTAGTACCAACAAATAAAATCTTACCGCGCTTAGCAGCTGAGCCACCTAGATAATTGAGTGCTTCCTGAAATAAAACTACTGTTTTTTCCAGATTAATGATATGAATTTTATCGCGTGAACCGTAGATATACTGACCCATTTTAGGGTGCCAATAACGAGTGCGATGACCAAAATGCACGCCTGCTTCTAGCATTTGGCGCATAGAAATATTTGCCATGATTATCTCCTGTTTGGGTTAGGCCTCCACATGCCTGTGCACGAAGACTGTTGCCCATTAAGGTAATCAGCCACCCTCGAACACCGTTTAGACATGCGTGTGTTTTAAGTTAATATTAATTTGCCTTTCGGCGGAATGCTTTATACCATAGTCGGCTGTTTTCAACAACCTAGCTGCTTAGAAATTACCTAAAACTAATGTAGAAAGTCTACGCTAGCGTAAAAAATTAATTCACAACGAGGCACATGATGTTCACAGTGATAGCAGTATTAAGTTTACTTATCTTAGGCATTATCCTATGGATAGCAGGCTCTCAGAAAAAAGGCCCCAAAGGCAATCGCTCTATTGGCTGGCTTATCGGTTATGTATTTGGAATTTTAATTACACTTTTTGTTGGCATTCCCCTACTGATTGGATTCAGTTATGGCTTATATATTGGATTTACGAAGGGGTATGAGCACAAGCTTATAAGTGCAGCATATCAACAACAAGCAGCTAAGCTTAGCGAAAATGCTACCGCTATTAGCAGCCCTAAAAAAACCGCCAATATGAATAATTCTAACAATATTAATTTAACAAATGAGCAAAATCTTCAATACGGCGTTAATAACCCTTATTCACAAGATAATAGCACCGCTTCAAATACCGGAGAATCTGCCGCCAGGTGATTCGTTATAACCCTTTAAATTCATACTATAAAAATGACTGAAATTATTATTAAAACACCTGAAGAAATTGAAAAAATGCGGATTGCTGGTCGATTAGCCGCAGAGGTTCTAGAAATAATAGAACCATATGTTAAACCAGGCATTACCACCGAAGAATTAGATCGCATTTGCCATGATTATATGGTTGACGTGCAACAAACTATTCCAGCTTGTTTAAATTATCATGGGTTTCCAAAGTCTATTTGCACCTCAGTTAATCATCAGGTTTGTCATGGCATTCCCAGTTCACGCAAGCTTAAAGATGGGGACATAGTCAATATCGATATCACTGTTATAAAAGATGAATTTCATGGCGATACCAGCAAAATGTTTTTTGTCGGTCAACCTTCTGTGATTGCGGAACGTGTTACACGAATTGCTTATGAAGGCATGTATCTCGGAATTAATTTGGTAAAACCCGGCATCCGTTTAGGTGATATTGGTGCCGTTATTCAAAAGCATGCTGAAAGTCATGGTTGCTCTATTGTTCGCGAATATTGTGGGCATGGAATCGGTAGAATCTTCCACGAAGATTTGCAAATATTGCATTATGGTACGCCTGGAACAGGCATCGAATTAGTCCCTGGTATGACATTTACAATAGAACCCATGGTTAATGCTGGCAAACGTTTCGTAAAATTATTACCCGATGGCTGGACAGTGGTAACTAAAGATCACAGCTTATCAGCGCAATGGGAACATACCCTTTTAGTTACTGAAACAGGCCATGAAATTTTAACGAAGCGAAAAGAAGAAAACTAAGAAAATGAGTTGACAAAACATAAGCCTATTTCATATGCGTAAAAAAATTTATATCGCCTACACGGGCGGCACCATAGGCATGCAGAAATCTGCTCGCGGTTATATACCAACGCCAGGTTTTATTACTGAACAAATGGCATTAATACCTGAATTACAAGATAGTAGCATGCCTTTATATACTATTTGTGAATACGCCGTTCCCATTGATTCATCAAACATGACAACCAGCGACTGGCATATTATCGCAACTGATATTGCTAATAATTACGCTGCTTATGATGGGTTTATTATTTTGCACGGCACGGACACGATGGCCTATACCGCTTCAGCCTTATCTTTTATGTTAGAGAATCTTGCCAAACCCGTTATTTTAACAGGATCGCAATTACCCTTAAGTGAAATACGCAATGACGCACGAGGAGCACTTATAACCACTCTCCTCTTGGCCAATCAACTAGAAATTCCTGAAGTATGTTTGTATTTTAATCACAAATTATTGCGTGGAAATCGCGCCCGCAAGTTAAGCTCAGCCAATTTTGATACTTTTCAACCCTTAAACTTTCCTGCTTTAGCTACCGCAGAATTAACGATTACCACTAATAAAGAGCGATGGTTAACTGCCAATCATCAACCTTTTCAAATTCAATCGATTCAAGATAATTTAGTAGCCTGTGTGCGATTATTTCCTGGCATGTCGATGGAAATACTCAAACAGCTTTTGCAAATACCATTAAAAGGATTAATCTTAGAAACCTTTGGCAGCGGCAATGCGCCCGATAACAATCCAATGTTCATAAATTTATTAAAAGAGGCCATAAAACAGCATGTAATTGTTGTTAATTGCACTCAATGTCCTCATGGCCGCGTGGATATGGCTCAATATGCCACGGGCCAAAGCTTATTAGATATAGGCGTTATTAGTGCATACGATATGACCGCTGAAGCCACGCTTACTAAATTACTTTATTTATTCAGTAAAGACTTATCAACAGCATCAATTAAACACAACATGCAACAAAATCTGCGTGGTGAAGTCAGTCTTTGATACATACCAATCCGGTTGAAGTTTTGAGCTTTTCTCTATTTAATTTCGCTACGCGCGAGAAACCCGCACTTGCGACCCAAGGGGAGAATTCCCATTTCTCCCCTTGGGGAACCCCATCGGGTGGTGCCGGCCGCAAGCGACCAAGTTTAAAATTATAAATTTTAAGAAGGAGTACCACAGCGACAGGGCCCGGGCCATCGATGTTAGCTAGCGCAATAAAAACGCAAAACCTCCACAGGTTTGGTATATAGAAACTTATAGTAAAATACACTATATTGTTGGGGGTTTTCTTTCTTCTGGTAATAATTATGTTTAAGCGCGTTTCAACATTACTCATTGGTTTAGCTATAGCCGTTAGTACGGTAACCCCGTCTATCACGTATGCCGCCAAAAAACCAGAAACCGGAATGCAGCCAGCCGTAGTCACTATTGCGCCTGTAAAAGTAGAAAACTGGCAACCCAGCATTACAGCCATAGGTACTTTAGCTGCCAATCAAGGTATTGTTGTTAAACCTGAAATTGAAGGTCGCATTACGGGAATATATTTTCGCTCAGGTGATTATGTTAAAGCAGGTGCACCGCTAGTACAAATTAACCCGAATATTTTAAAGGCAGAATATTTACAGGCTGCAGCAGATGCAAAACTTTCCCAAGCCAATTATGAACGCGCGTTAATACTCTATAAAAAAAATGTGTTTGCAAAAGCCGATCTAGATAATGCATTTGCAAAATTTCAGTCAGATAAAGCAAATACTGAAAGAGCAAAATCAGCCTTAGCTCAAAGCTTAATCCAAGCTCCCTTTAGCGGACGTTTGGGCTTGCGTTTAGTTAATCTGGGCGACTACGTCGCCACCGGGCAATCTATCGTTAATTTAGAAGCTATCGATCCTATCCGCGTAGATTTCAGCATACCGGAAATTGCTATTAATCAAGTTCATTTAGGCCAAACTGTTACTATTAGTTCGCGCTCCTACACTAGCTCAAGCTTTAAAGGTAAAGTCTATGCAACCGATTCTAGTATTGATCCCAATACTCGCACTTTAGGCATACGTGCAGTCGTTCCTAATAAAGATCAAAAATTAATCCCTGGTGCTTTTGTTGATGTAAAAGTAATGACAGGCACTTCGCAAACAACGCTAGTAGTACCCCAAACGGCATTAACCTATGAAGGTAACGACACTTTCGTCTATAAAGTTGTTAACGGTAAAGCCATAAAAACCAAAATTACCACAGGAACTCGAAAAGACGATAGCATTGCCGTATTAAATGGACTCAATGCAGACGACTCCATTATTTCCATAGGTCAACTCAAAGTAACTGATGGCCAACCAGTGGTAGCTAGTC